>JBDUAP010000204.1:0-5337 GCA_040004585.1 Sporichthyaceae bacterium | reverse complement strand
ACGAGCAGCGGACCAGCTTGCCTTCGCCGCCATCGCGACGGAAGTGCAGGCCCCTGACGACCCCACGGCGGGAACGTGACTGGCTGTCCTGGACGAACGACGACACGTCGAGCCCGGCGTCCGCCGCGGCTTTGGCGTCGAAGGTCCGGGTGAAAAAGCCTCGGTCGTCGGAGACCGGCGTCGGCTCGAAGATCAGAACGCCGTGGAGCTCACCGCGCCAAACTCGCATGTGTACCTCCGGGGAAGGTGGAACGCTCTCGTGGTCGGAAGGAGCGTCATGACGAAGGCAGGCTGTCGCGGCTGTGGCTCGGAGGACACGGTGCAGGTTCTGGACCTCGGGCTGCAGCCGGGTTCGGATCACTTCCCTCTGGTGACCGAGGCGGTAGTCGACGAGCGGTGGCCGCTGGAGCTCTGGCTCTGCGAAACGTGTGCTTTGGTGCAGCTGGGTCCTGTCTCGCCCCGGCTGCCAGAGCCCGCGCTCGCCGTGGAGTCTGCGACGAGTCGTGCGCATGCTGCCGCGTCCGTGGCGGAGATCCTGGGTAGCCACCGGGAGCTCGTCGGCGGAACCGTGTACGAGTTCGCGAGCCATCACGGAGGGTCGTGGCTGGACCACCTCACGTCGGCGGGCTGTCGTGTCGCGGCGGGAGACGCGTCCGCAGACCTCGTGATCGACGTCCATGCGCTGCCGCACGAGCCTCAGCTCTCGCCTGCGCTGGCGCTTCGAGCTGCCCGCCTGGCACCTCGCGGCCTTCTGGTACTGGAGTTCCACCACCTGCTTCCGCTGTTCCTCGGCAGCCAGTTCGACACCGTCCGGCACGGGCACTGGTCCTACCTGTCGCTCACCGCTCTTCGAGGGCTGGCGGACCGGCACGGATTGCGGGTGCTGTCCGCACATGCAGAGCCGGTGTTCGGCGGCAGTCTGCGGGTCGCTCTGGTGCACGCCTCGACCAGCCGCCTTCCGGACGACACCGTGCAGCCCGTGCTCGACTCGGAAGCAGCGGCTGGATTGACCGACGCAGCTCGACTCGTTGGCCTTCAGGACGCCGCGCTGCACGCGTCTCGGGCGCTGCACGCCCATCTCGAGTCGCTCAGAGCGAGCGGCCAGGTCGTGCTCGGCTACGGTGCGCCGTCCAAGGCCGCGGTCCTGCTCGGCGTGAGCGAGATCGGCCCGGACCTGCTGCCGTTCACCGTCGATGCGGCGGTGGCCAAGCACGGTCGTCGCATCCCCGCCTGCGGCGTGCCGATCCGCCCGGTCGAGGACCTGCGCACTGCTCGTCCTGACGTGGTGCTCGTCCTGACGTGGGACATCGTCGACGAGGTTATGGAGCAGCTGGAGGCCGGTGGCGGCTGGGGCGCCAGCTACCTCGTGCCGTTCCCCGAGCCGCACCCGGTCGGACGGTGAACGTGGGACTACCACGCCACCACCGCCTTCCCGGCGGTGAATGCCTCGGCGTACCTCGCTCGGCACTCCATGCCGCGCAGGCGGGCGAGCCCGAGGAACACCTCGTCGTCAAACCAGTCCCGTGAGGCTTGCGAGGGGAATGCCTTGCGGAGCCGCAACACCTTCTCGCGCACGAGCTCGTCGCTGAGCGCGACGTAGACCGAGGGTCTGCCCAGGTCGCCGTCCCACTTCGGCGTCTCGTACCCGAGCACGAGATGGTCGCGCCACACGGTCGGTACGATCTCGGCGATCGTGCGATGGTCCTGGTGCGCGTCGTCGACGCGGGGCGCGAGCACCAGGTCGACCTGCCGTTCTCGAGCAGCTTCCTCGAGCAGCTCCTTGGTCTCGCCCCAGAAGGCAGGGAGGCGTCCGTCCGGAAGGCCGCCGGCCCTCAGAGCGACCTCGTGCCCAGGAAGGAACAGCTGTGCACTGTGCCGGGCCTCCTCGAGCCGCGTGGGATCGCCGGTTGCGATGACGAACTCGACAGTGAGCTCGGGTACCGACGCGGCGAGCCGCAGCAGGGTGCCGCCGCAGCCGATCTCGATGTCATCAGGGTGAGCCCCGAGCGCCATGACGTTCAGCGTCCGGCCGGCCAGGTCAAGCATCAGCGGCTCCATCAGTGCGACACCATCATCCCGTCGCCGGGAACCCCGGTAAGGGCTGAGGCCGCGCAACGCTTCTCCCGCGGCGACCACACCGCCCACGGCCGCGTCCCCTTGCGATGCAGCTCCTCCAGGTGGCTGCGTTCTTTCAGGGTGTCCATCGGCGCCCAGAACCCGACATGGGGGATCGCGAGCAGGTTGCCCGTCTCGGCCAGCCGCGGGAACGCATGACCCACCAGGTCCTCGCCCTCATGGAGCACGTCGAAGATCTGTTGACGGAGCACGAAGTAGCCTCCGTTCACCCAGAGCGGCAGATCTGTCGCGGAGTGCAGTCGGCGTATCCGTGAGTCCAGGTCGAACTCGACGAAGTGGAACGAGGCTTGCGGGGGCACGGCGAGTAAGCTGGCTGTCGCGCCGCTGTCGACGAAACGTTCGATGACCTGGTCCATTGGCGCATCGGTGAGCACGTCGCCGTAGTTGGCCAGGAACAGCTCGTCATCGTCGAGGTAAGGCCGCACCCTGCGCAGGCGCTCACCGATGCTGGTCTCGATGCCCGTGTTCACGAACGTGATGCGCCACTCGCTGATGTCCGACTCGAGCAGCTCGATCTGTTGGCCGCCCTTGGCAAGGACGAAGTCGTTCGAGTGTGTCTCCTCGTAGTGCAGGAAGTACTGCTTCACGGCGGCGGCCCCGTACCCCAGGCACAGGATGAACTCGTTGTGCCCGAAGTGGGCGTAGTAGCGCATCACGTGCCACAGCACGGGCCGGTCCCCGATGCTCATCATGGGCTTGGGCGCAGAGTCCACGCCGCTGCGCATCCGAAGCCCGAACCCGCCGCAGAACAGCACTACCTTCACGTCGTGGCTCCTGACATGCCTGATCAGATGATCTCGAGACGGGGGATCGGCACGATGAAGCGTGCTCCCCATTCGCGGACGTACGACAGTTGGTGCAGCACTTCGTCGCGGAGGTTCCACGGAAGGACCAGGACGTAGTCCGGGCGCACCTCGGCAAGACGCTCCGGTGCGTGCACCGGGATGTGTGAACCGGGCAGGTACATCCCCTGCTTGTAGGGGTTGCGATCCACGGTGAACGGCAGCAGGTCGCTGCGCACGCCACAATGGTTCAGCAACGTGTTGCCTTTGCCCGGGGCCCCGTAGCCGGCGGTGGTATGACCGCGCCGGGCCGCGTCGGCCAGGAAGGTCACCAGGTCGGTCTTGACCTCGAGCACCGCGCGGGAGAAGTCGCTGTGTCCCTCGACGGTGTGCAGGCTGGCCGCCTCCTCCGCAGCCAGGACGTCCGTGACCCGCTGCGTCGGGGGACCGGCGGACACGGACGGCTTGGCAAAGACCCGCAACGACCCGCCGTGCGTGGCAAGGGTCTCTACGTCCACGACCCGCAGGTCGCCGGTGGCGAGGGCCTGTGCTGCGGTCCGCAGCGTGAAGTACGAGTAGTGCTCGTGGTAGATCGTGTCGTACTGTCGCCCGTCGATGAGTCGCAGCAGGTGCGGGAACTCCAACGACACCGTGCCGTGGTCGGCGACCAGCGCGCGTAGCCCGCGAACGAAGTCGAGCAGGTCCGGAACATGGGCGAAGACGTTGTTGCCGACGACCAGGTCGGCCCTGCCATAGCGGTTGGCGACGTCCTTGCCCGTGAACTCCCCGAGGAAGAGGCACTCGGTACGGATGCCGCGGTCGCGGGCAACAGCGGCGATGTTCGCGGCCGGCTCTATCCCCACGACAGGGATCCCTCGCGCGACCGCGTGCCGCAGCAGGTAGCCGTCGTTGCTGGCCACCTCGACCACCAGGCTCTCCGCGCCGAGACGCAGGCTCGCGGCCATCTGCTCCACGAAGCGGCGGGCGTGCTCCACCCAGCTGTCTGAGTAGGAGGAGAAGTATGCGTAGTCGGTGAAAATGTCGTTCGGGGCGATGTACGCCGGGAGCTGGACGAGGAGGCAGGCCGCGCAGATGCGCACATTCAGCGGGTAGAACGTCTCGGGGGAGTCGAGCTGGTCCGCGCGCAGGTAGCTCTCGCAGGGCGGCGACATCCCCAGGTCGACGAACGTGGCGGTGAGGCCGGTGCCGCACAGCCGGCAGCGTGGCTCGGTGCTCATGCGGGAACCGCCGTCGGCTCGGAACGGGGCAGCGTCGCGAAGTCGGCGTCCGTCTGCCGGTAGAGCAGCTCGTCGAGGAAGCCGGCCGCCAGCAGCTCGTTGATTCTGCGCAGCCTGGTGAAGCGCGAGGACTGGAACTCCTCGAGCGTCAGCCCGTGTTCTCGGTACGCGGCGACCAGCTCGTCGACTCCGGCCGGAACGGTCCATGCCAGCTGCAGGTCCGAAAATGTGTCCCTCAGCTTGGCGAAGTCGACTTGGTAGTTGCGCAGGTCTGGGCCTGCGTCCTTGGCGAACTCGACCGACGACCCGGGTACAGCGTGGGCCACCAGCTCAGCGATGTCAGAGATGCGCACGTTGTCGTCGCTGCGACCGACGTTGAACGGTTCGTTATGTACGAGCTCCAGGGGCGCTTCGAGAACCGCCGCGCATGTCCTGCTGATGTCCTCGACGTGCACGAGCGGCCGCCACGGGGTGCCGTCGCTCTCGAGCTTCACCCTGCCGGTGGTCACAGCTGTGCCGGTGAGGTTGTTCACGACGATGTCCAGTCGTAGCCTCGGCGAGGCGCCGTACGCGGTCGCATTGCGCAGGTAGGTGGGACTGAACTCGTCGTCGGCCAGCGACGACAGCTGTTGCTCGGCCAGGGCCTTCGTCTCGCCGTACGGCGTTACGGGCCGCATGGGAGCGTCCTCCGCCACTGCGGTCGAGCCGGCCGCGCCGTAGAGGCTGCAGGACGATGCGAAGACGAACCGCGGCACAGCCGCCGTCTTGGCGGCTCGGGCCAGGTGAACCGTGCCGTGCAGGTTGATCGAGAACGTCGAGGTCGGGTTTAGCTGACCCAGGGGGTCGTTGGACAGCGCCGCCAGGCAGACGACGGCGTCGTAGCCCTCCAGCTCGCGCGGGTGAACGGCACGGGTGTCCCTGGGCAGCCTCTCGATGGCGCCGGGCCCACCGCCCAGGTCGCAGCCCTCGTACAGGCCGGAGTCCAACCCGTCGACCTCGTGACCCGCAGCTCGCAGGAAGGGCACGAGGACTGCGCCGATGTAGCCGCGGTCGCCGGCAACCAGGATCTTCACAGCACCCCCATAGGAGAGTCGAGACTGGGTCAGTACGCGCCCTTGCGTTTCACCACGGCGAAGATCGTCTTCCAAATGATCAAGGCATCGAGTGCCAGCGACCAGTTC
>JBDUAP010000203.1:0-5387 GCA_040004585.1 Sporichthyaceae bacterium | reverse complement strand
CAAGAAAGTCGTGGTGTTCCTGGTTCTGACGTTGGCGTTGAGCGCGATCTTTTACCCGTTCATCATTGCGTCAGGGTCGATTCAAGGCTATTCCTCGGGGCTGATGTGGTGCCCTGGGGTGGCGGCGCTGCTGACCCAGCTGAGCTTTCAGCGGAATATCCGTGGCCTGGGATGGTCGATGAAGCCATCTGTAAACTACAGTCTAGAATTCCGCACGATTCCAGTTTAAAAATCGGCACCAAGCGGGTATCCTACGAGCCAGGTGTTCAGCTGTGTTCCGCCTGCGGGGCGGGGGAGCGGCTGCACAGCGCTAGCGCTCGAAGGAACCGCACAAAGGATGCTGAACTTTATGGACCGCTCAACCATCTATCTCCTCCACCAAAAGGGATGGGCCAACACGGAGATTGCCGACTTTCTCGGCCATCACCGCGACACAATTGCGCGTGTGCTGCGTGAGCCGCTCGACCAGGAACCGGCCACGCGCCAACGTACCAGTTCCGTCGCCATTTTCGACGCCCAGATCCGCACCTGGCTCGATCAGCACCTGAGCGTCCAGCGCATGCTTGACCTCGCCCGCTCCAACCCCGACCACCCCTATCGCGGGAAGGATGCCGCCTTCTACGACTATGTCCGCCCGATCAAGCGTGCGCGCAAGCTGACGCCAGACGCCATCCCCATCCGCTTTGAGGGCTTACCGGGCGAATTGCTCCAAATCGATTGGGGCGAAACCCGGCGCTTTCCGTTCAGTCGGCCCGAGCTCAGCGGGCAGACCCGCTACTTCTTCGCCGCCCGCCTCAAGTACAGTCGTTTCATGTTCGTCCGGTTTACCACCGAGATGCGCGAGGAGACCCTGCTGCGCTGCCTGATTGCCTGTTTCGTGCAGCTCGGCGGCGTCCCCTGGGTCGTCACGACCGACAATATGAAGACGGTCACGCTCGGTCGCGATAGCACCAACCAGCCGATTTTGCACCCCGCGTTTCAGCAATGTGCCGTCGAGTTTGGCTTTCACCCGGCCGTTTGTACCCCGATGGCGGCCAACCAGAAAGGCGCGGTTGAGAATCTGGTCAAGTTTGTCAAGGGCAACTTTCTGGCCGGGCGCTCCTTCTACGACGATGCGGAGCTGGAACATGAACGCGCACGCTGGATTCATCATGTCAATGAGGTGCGCCCGTCCGATGCGACTGAGCAGATCCCGTACGTCCTGCTGGCCGCCGAGCAGCCGAAGTTCGGCCCGCTCCCCACCGTGGCTCACGATTACGGCTTCTTTGACAGCGTGCAGGTCAGTCGTGAAAGCATGGTCGCACTGGCCACCAATCGCTACTCGGTGCCAGCGCATCTGGTCGGGCTCGCGCTGACCGCGCGCATCTACGCGACACGGATCGAACTGTTCCACGGATCCGTGCTCGTCGCAACCCACCCGCGCCAGTTTGGCCGGCAAGCGCGCGTGGTCGTCCCGGAACACTTCGAGCCGGTGTTTGCCCGCAAGCCACGCGCCCGCATCATGGTCTACCGCGATTGGTTGGTCGGCCTCTCGGCCACCGCCGCCGACTACATCAGTCTGGTCTGCCGCAAGCGCTATGCCGAGATGGACGACCAAATCACGGCGCTGTACACGCTCGCCCAGCAGCTCGGTCGGGATGCGTTTCTCGCCGCCGTGGAACTGGCCGCCGACCAGCAGACGATTGGTGCCGAATATGTCAGCGCCCTGGCTGCGCCGCCCCGGCCACGACCAGCACATCACGCGGCCGAGCCTGAGCTGCGGCTCCACTTGGCGGATGTCCCATCCCAGCGGGCCGTGGAACGTGACCTGGCGCAGTACGAACAGTATGTCGCCAACCGTGACCTAAGTGGCGCTGCCGTCGTTGGCGGTGCCGCATGAGCGTGACCACCGGACTGAACCAAAAGCTGACCCAGCTCAAGCTCAGCCGCATGCGCGAGGTGGTGGATAGCCTGATTGCGCAGGCCGAGCAGCAGCAACTGGGCTATGCCGAGTTCCTGGACGAACTCCTGCATGAAGAGGTGCTCGGGCGCCAGGAGAACCAGATCCGCCGCAAGCTCAAAGCCGCCGGCTTTCCCTATCCAGCCACCTTGGAACAGTTTGACTTCGGTCTGCGTCCCGAACTCAAACGCAGCGTGATGGTGCGGTTCTTCGATAGCGCGTTTGTCGAGAAGGCCGGCGCATTACTGCTGATTGGCCCGAGCGGTGTGGGCAAAACGCACTTGGCCATCGCGCTCGGCACGCGCATGGTGCAACTGGGCTACAGTGTGCGCTTCCTGACCGCCCAGCAGTTCGCCAATGCGGTGCTGGCAGCCCAGGGGCGGGTCGCGCTGGAGCGTGTGCTGGTGCCGCTCATCCGCTGTGATGTCCTCATCCTCGATGAGTTTGGCTATCTGAGCGTCGATCCCCAGGTTGGCCCGGCGTTGTACGAGTTGGTCAGCGGGCGCTACACCCAGCACGCAACGGTGATAACCTCCAATAAAAGCCTGGCCAGTTGGGGGGAGCTGGTCGGTGGCGACACGGCGTTGATGATGGCCATCCTCGACCGCCTGTTGCACCACGGCGAGGTGTTCTATCTGCGCGGCAGTTCGTACCGAATGCGCGGCAAGGAGTCACTCGTGCTGGGGGCCAGCGCAACGGCCACGCCCAGCACGAATGGTGGGACGCCGGAACTGGGTTCGGCTGTTGGGTAACATTTGCACGGAAAGGAGGTACAAAAAGGAGGCGAAAATGGGAATCAACATACCACGCGTTTTGGACGGGTCGGTGTACGATCCCGGCCAGACGGGAGGTGCGATCCGCTTGGATACCGCAGCCTGGATGACCTGGCTGGAGGCACCGACCACGCGAAGCTTTTCCTATCCGTTGTATGACGCGGCGCACGGATACATTGACGGGTTTATGACCGTGCGGAAAGAGACGCGGCAGCGCGGCGGGATGTACTGGTCGGTGTTTCGACGCTGTGGCGGTCGGCTACGCAAGATCTATCTGGGGCCGTCGCGCATGGTCACGCAGGGCCGGCTCCACACGATTGCAGAGTCGCTGCGGGTGCTTCCCATAGCGCATGAACCGCCAGACACAACCGCGCCATAGGCCTATCACCCGGTGAAAGTGGCGTGGTACACGGAAACGTTCACGGTTTCATGCCGATTTTTAAACTGTAAATGTGCTGACTTGACAGGCTCTTGCGCACTTTTGGTGATCCAGCGTACCTGGTGCCATCAGGCCATGAGCCGCAGCTTCAACAGATCGAGGTTCGCACGTCCATACATCTGCCGTTTCACCTGCTTCAATCGGTTGATGTGGCCCTCGGTGGGGCCGTTCGACCATTCCAGCGTGACTCCCGCCTTTACCGCCGCGTAGTCCCGCCGGATCCCGTTAGCCAAGCTCATCAGGGGCGCAAGGCCGCTCTGCTCGGAGTGGGCGAGCCACGCATCCAGCCGTTCGGGCTGACGTTCCCGCACAATGGTGGTAAACTCCTGCGCCAACGCGATTCCCATCGTCACATCCGGATGGCTTGTCGTCAGCCGACCGAGCTGCGCCTGTTCCTCCGCGTCGAGCGTCTCGGGTCGCCGAAGCACCAACCAGATCAGATCCCGGGAGCTTGGCACGCGCTGGGTGGGATCCGTGATGGCGGCCACCGTCATGCCGACGCGCCGCTTGGGCGGCACCCCGGCTGCTTTGCGCAGCTGGGTCATGTAGGTCAACACCGTCGTTGGGCGGCCCTGATACCCACGGGACTCGAGCTCGCGTACGATCACCATCCCAGTATGACAACCGGCATTCCAGCGTTCCAGGATGTACGGCTTGAATGGGTCGAGGACGCTCGGTTGAACCGTCCGCGGCTGGCGTTCTGGAAAGCTAGGTGCCTGGATGTAGGTTCGCACCGTATCACGATGCAGTCCGACCTGATCGGCAATCGCGCTTTGGCTCCAGCCTTGGGCATGCAGCGCCCCGACCTCCTTGTAGCGCGCACGCCGTTGATCGCGTCGGTGGGTCTGTGTCGCACGTTGCGAAGACGCCGTCTGTGCGTGCGCAGTGGCGGAAGACTCAATGGTGTGACTGCTTGCTTCCTGGTGTGCTGTCGCGTCAGCCGCTGACCCAGTGGTCGAAGGGACGCTTGTCTGCACCAGATCGGCAGCGATCAACTGCGCATCTGCGGGTTGGGCCGCGGCTGAGGCCGGGCCAAGCTGGGCCTCAATCGCTGCCCGCTGCTGATCGAAGAGCTTCACCAGGGCATCCCCCAGATTCTTGAGCAAATGCCACCGATCTGCCACCTGTATGGCGTTGGGGGCACCAGTGCGGGCGCCATCTGCGTAGGTGCCACCCCGGTCACGACTAATCACCTCAACGCCGGGATGATCCTGGAGCCACTGGGCAAAGGTTTCCGCCGAACGGTCGGGCAGCAGGTCAATGATGACCCCACGTTCGAGGTCGATCAGGATGGAGCCATAGGTGTGGCCTTTGCGTCGCGCCCAGTCATCGACCCCCAGGATGCGCGGGGTTGGTGATCCCGGCATCGGGCAGGCCCGAACCAAGCGGATCAGGGTGTCACGGCTGGCCGGATGATCAAGCTCCTCAGCCAGGCGCGCACCCGCCGCCCCGCCCAAGGCGACCCCGATCCGGTGCTGCTGCGCCGCCAGCCGCGTCGTGCGCCGCGCCCAGGGGCGCGCGACCAGCGGCACCCGCTCACAGAAAATGGTGCGCGGACACGTGGCGGTGGGACAAAAGCACTTCCGCACATGCAACTGCACGCGGACGGCCACATCAGCCCACGGGAGATCGGCCAGGATACGGGCATAGTGACTATGCACGCGCGGTGCCGCCGTCGCACAACCGGGACATGCCGGTGTCTCCTGGGTTGAGGTCACCTCCAAGATCAAGATATGGCTCTGTTCGTCTGCCACGGCTCGGTCAAGGTGCAGATCAGTTTGGCTCGGTAACAACAACTGGCTGATCATATGCAGCACATCAACAAGCACGGGATAGCTCCATTCATGGTCGTCTGGTTCCACGAAGGTAAGACGAACGAATGGGCGAAATGGATCACCAAAAGCGCGCAAGAGCCCCAGAACCTGTTTTCGCGTTTCAGAGTCTTGTAACGATTTAAGGATTATGGGGCGCGCAGCCGCCCCATCAATCCTCGTTGAACGAAGCACTCGTGCCCCGCACGTATGGGGATTGCTCCAGCCCTCCCCCACCTCAGCTCCGCGCTGACCCTCCCGCTCGCTTTCACGGCCACACGAGGTCGTCAATCAAGCGGCAGGCACGTGGCTCCGGGCGTCTGCTGCCTGGTCACTCCGAGCAGTTGGCAAACACAGCGGCGCCAGCGGACAAGCTGAACACGGTTGACTGGCACACCAACGGCCAGGTGCGCCGAGTGAACCTG
>JBDUAP010000202.1:0-5404 GCA_040004585.1 Sporichthyaceae bacterium | reverse complement strand
GTGCTGGCGGTCTTCGTCGTCGGCGCCGCGACAGCGAGGCCGGCCGGCGCGTCCAGCACGGAGTCAACCGTGACCAGCAAGATCAACTCGGCGCGCGCGACCCACAGCAGGCAACGACTTGCGACGCGCAGCGACCTGGTCGCGGTGGCCCGTGGGCAGGCCCGGCGGATGGCTGCGCGCAACACGCTGTACCACAACCCGTCGCTCGCCCAGCAGGTCCGCAACTTCCGCTGGGTCGGCGAGAACGTCGGCTACGGGCCGAGCGTCTCCCTCGTCCACAGCGCCTTCATGGCCAGCGCGGGTCACCGGGCCAACGTGCTCGACCGCGACTACACCGAGGTCGGTGTCGGGGCGGTGTGGGCGAACGGCCGGCTGTGGATCGCCGAGGTGTTCCGGCAGCCGCTGCACACCACCGCGGCGAGCTCGTCGTCATTCCGGTACCTGCATTACGGGAGCGCCGGCACGAGGGTCACGCGGGTCCAGAAGCGGCTCGGGGTTCGGGCGACCGGCTGGTACGGCACGGTGACCCGAGCGAAGGTCCTCGCCTTCCAGAAGCGCCGCGGCTGGCGCGGCTCCGGTGTCGTGGGGCCCCGCACCTGGCGAGCGCTCGGCCTCTGAGGCCATCCGGGTCATCCCCGGGGAAGACCTTCCGCTGGGCAGACCTGCACAGCAGAATGTCGGGCATGGCCGACGTCGTGCCGATGCCCGTGGACACCAGCAGCGTGCTGGCCGACGCGCGCGGGGCCGGGCGGGCGATGCGGGTCACCTGGCATCACGAGGCGGGCGACGCCGGGCTGGTGGTCCTGAGCCTGTGGCATGACAGCGAGTGCATCGGCAGCTTCCGGCTCGACGCCGCCGACGTGCCGGCCCTCGTGACGACACTGGTGGAAGGCCTGGCGGTCAACCGCAGCACAGCTGGGCGGTTCGGCTCCCGGCACAGGGCGCCCGTTGCCTGATCTCAGCCGACGTGAGTCGCCAGGTCGGCAAGGATCGCCGGCATGTGGTCGACGGTCAGCGACAGGTGTCCATGCTCGTCGAAGAGATGCGCCGCCGCGCCCGCGACGTGGGCGGCCAGCCACTGGCCGTGCGCGAAGGGGACCATCAGGTCCTGCGCACCCTGCCAGATTGCGACGGGAACGGTGATGGAGCCGACGTCGAAGCCCCAGTTGCGGACGAACGCGAGGTCGTCGTCACGCCAGCCGGCGACACCTCGTTCGACGCCCTTCCGCAAAGCCGCGGCCATCACGTCGGCGAATTCACCGGTGAGCGCCTGCTTGTCGATCTCCGGCACCAGCCCGCCGAGCTCCTCGGCGACCGCGGCGCCCTCGATGGTGTGCAGCGGCGCGGAGGCGGCCTCCAGCCAAGGCTCGAGGGCCGCAGGCCCCTGCACCGCGACCCCGAACTCCTCGACGTTCTCCGGGCCCATCCCGGCCATGACGTCGAGCCCCTCGGCGTCCCAGGGCGCGACGCCCGCGACCGACGCGACGGCTCGGCACCGCGACGGCAGCAGCGCCGCGCAGGCCAGCGCATGCGGCCCGCCGCCGGAATGGCCCATGGTGAGGAAGTCCTCCAGCCCGAGGTGGTCGAGTACGGCGGCGGTGTCGGCTGCTGCGTCGGACACTCTGCGACCCGGCTGCGCCGTCGAGCGCCCATAACCGGGACGACCGTAGGTGACAAGCCGCAGCCCGTTGCCCGCGGCCGCCTTCGTGTACGCCGGGAAGTGCACGGGCCCGGACGGCGTGCCGGAGTGGAACACCACCGGGAAGCCGTCTGTCGGCCCGCTTATCAGCACCTCGAGTTCTCGACCGTCGAGAGTTCGCACCGTCACGGCCTCTGCGGCGAACTCGGTCACTCGTCGGCTCCTGCCCGATGGCTCTGCCCTGCGGCCATACGTCTCGCGATGGGTGCGCGAGGGGGGAGTTGAACCCCCACACCCTTTCGGGCACACGGACCTGAACCGTGCGCGTCTGCCTATTCCGCCACTCGCGCGAGCGCCGAAAGGCTAACACGCAGCGACCTTCCGACCGTTCCGGCGTAACCCCTTGCTGGCCGGGGAAGAAGCCCGCTCAGAGCGCCTGGATACCATCGCGTAGCCAGGCCGAACGGGGGTGCACGGCGCAAGGTCACTCGGGTCCAAGGAGGTGAGGCGTGGGCGTCCTTCAGCGGTTCGAGCGGCGGATCGAGGAGATGGTCAACCGACCCTTCGCCCGCGCCTTCAAGGCCGAGGTGCAGCCGGTCGAGATCGCCAGCGCTCTCCAACGGGAGACCGACGACCGGGCCGCCATCGTCTCCCGTGGCCGCACCATGGTTCCCAACGAGTTCACCGTGGTCCTCGGAGAACACGACCACGAGCGACTGAGCACCTACGCCGATGCCCTCGGCTCCGAGCTCGCGTCGATGGTCAGCGAGCATGCTCAGGAGCAGAACTACGCGTTCCTCGGCCCCGTCAACGTGACCTTCCAGCGCGACGACGAGCTCGAGACCGGGCGGTTCCGGGTCCGCAGTGCTGCCGTGGCCGGCGCGGTCCCAGCTGACCCCAGTCGGGGCAGTCACGCCGGCCGGACCGGAAACCCGTGGCTCGAGGTCGGCTCCACGACGTACGCGTTGACCGGACCCACCACCCGCATCGGCCGCGGCAACGACACGGACCTGCGCATCGACGACCCTGGCATCTCGCGCAACCACGCCGAGGTCCGCCAGCAGGGGGGCGACGTGACCATCGTCGATGTCGGTTCGACTAACGGCATCGTGATCAACGGCCGCCGGGTGCAGCAGGCCCGCCTCGACGACGGCGCCGCCGTGGTCCTCGGCACCACCACCTTGATCTTCCACGCGGGCACGAGGTGAGCGCTCACCGCATGCGTCATCAACCACACGAGCAGGCGTGACCGAGATGTCCGAGCTGACCCTGACCATCATCCGCCTGGGTTTCCTCGCGGTGTTGTGGCTCTTCGTCCTGACTGCGGTCTCGGTCATGCGATCGGACCTGTTCGGCCGACGGGTGGCACCGCGCGCAGCCCAACGGCCCGCCGCCGCGACCCCGCCCCGCCCGAGCCGGCAACCCAAACCGACGAAGGGCCGCCGGGGGGCGCCCAGCACCCTGGTCGTCACCCAGGGCGCGCTGACCGGCACCAGCGTGAAGCTCAGTGACGTGCCGGTCACCCTGGGCCGCGCGCAAGACTCCACGATCGTGCTCGACGACGACTACGTGTCGAGCCGGCACGCCCGTATCTACCCCCGCGACGGCCAGTGGCTGGTCGAGGACCTGGGCTCCACCAACGGCACCTACCTGGAACGGCAGAAGGTGAGCGGACCGACGCCGGTCAAGATCGGCGTGCCGATCCGGATCGGCAAGACCACCGTCGAGTTGCGGAAGTAGGGCGGATGGCGCTCGCGCTCCGCTTCGCGGCACGCTCGGACATCGGGCTGCTGCGCGAGGGCAACGAGGATTCCGGGTACGCCGGTCCGCGGCTGCTCGTGCTGGCCGACGGGATGGGCGGCCACGCCGCCGGTGAGGTCGCATCGTCGGTGGCCGTGGCCATGCTCGCCAGCCTCGACGACGACTCGCCCGGGTCCGACATCCTGGGCCGGCTCTCGACGGCCGTGCAGGACGCGAACAACCACCTGCGCGACATGGTGCGCGGCGACCCCGACCTCGAGGGGATGGGGACAACTCTCACCGCGCTGCTGCGGGCCGGCTCCCGGTTCGGGCTGGTCCACATCGGCGACTCCCGGTGCTACCTGCTTCGGGGCGACGAGCTGCAGCAGATCACCAAGGACCACACGTTCGTACAGACGTTGGTCGACGACGGTCGCATCACGGCCGAGGAGGCGAGCCACCACCCGCAGCGCAACGTCATCGTGCGCGCCCTGGACGGACGCGACGACGTGGAGCTGGACCTGTCCATCCGCGAGGCGAAGGCCGGCGACCGCTTTTTGCTCTGCAGTGACGGGCTCTCTGACCTGCTGAGCGAGCAGACCCTGCGCGACACGCTCGCGGGCGCGGACTCTCCGGACCGGGCCGCCGAGGAGCTCGTCGAGCTGGCCCTGCGCGGCGGCGGGCCCGACAACATCACCGCGATCGTCGCCGACGTCGTGGACGTCGAGGTCGGCCCCTCGGCCACTCCGGTCACGGTCGGTGCCGCGGCCGAAGGCCCGGTGCGGCGCTCGACGACCGACTCGCCCGCCGCCAAGGCGGCGGCCCTGGCGCCGCTCCCCCTCGCTGACCCCTATGCCGACGAGACCGACGAGAGCCGGCCCCGGCACTTGGGCCGGCGGATCGTCGCGCTCGTGTTGCTGCTGGGTCTCTTCGGCGGTGGCGGCGCCGCGGCCTGGGCTTGGTCGCAGCAGCAGTACTACGTGGGCGCGGCCGACCAGCGGGTGGCCATCTACCGCGGCCTCACCCAGGACGTCGGCCCCATCAAGACCTCCCGGCTCTACCGCCAGGAGGACGTCGCGCTCGCCGACCTGCCCTCCTACCAGCGCGATCGCGTCCAGAGCGAGATTCCGGCCAACAGCCTGAGCGACGCGCAACGGATCGTCACCAACCTCAAGGACCAGGCCGAGATCTGTCGCCGCGCGACGACAGCGACGCCCACACCCACCCCGTCGGGCGGCCCGACCACGACCGCGAGGCCGACGCCGTCCGCGACGGCGAAGGCCAGCTCCCCGTCGCCGACGACCACCACGTCGGCGAGCTCCAGCCCGACGCCGAGCACTCCCGAGCAACTCGGCTGCGGAGACGGCTCATGAACGCTCGCCAAAGTGACCGCAACCCGCGCAACGCCGAGCTCGTGCTGCTCGTGTTCTCGGTCGCGATCTCGATGGCGGCCTACGCGGCGGTGGGGCTGGCCCTCAACGGGGCCCTGCCCGCCGGCATGATCGGCTACGGCGGCGGCCTGGCCTTCCTGTTCGGGGTGGCCCACCTGGCGTTGCGCCGGTTCGCCCCCAACGCCGACCCGGTCCTGCTGCCGGCGGTCACCCTGATCAACGGCATCGGGCTGGCCATGATCCACCGCCTGGATGTCGCCGACGCCGAACGGGCCCAGCGCCTCGGCCGGGACGTCCCCGCCGCGGCCGCGCCGGCCCAGCTGACCTGGACCGCGGTCGGCGTGGTCCTGTTCATCGCGGTGCTCGTCCTGGTCCGCGACCACCGCATCCTGCAGCGCTTCACCTACACCGCGATGCTCGCCGGCCTCGGCCTGCTGCTGCTGCCGCTTCTCCCGGTCATCGGGACGACCATCAACGGGGCCCGGATCTGGATCCGCCTCGCCGGCTTCTCGTTCCAGCCCGGCGAGCTGGCCAAGCTCGTGCTGTTGGTGTTCTTCGCGGGCTACCTCGTCGTCAAGCGCGACGTTCTGGCCCTTGCCGGGCGACGCGTGCTGGGTGTCGACCTGCCCAGAGC
>JBDUAP010000201.1:0-5420 GCA_040004585.1 Sporichthyaceae bacterium | reverse complement strand
GCAAGGCCGCCGTCAGCCCGCGCTCGGTCGGACGCGCGGGCTGCGCCGACGCCCCTCCGCCAGCGCCGCTGCTCCTGCCCGCATGAGTCCGTGGTCGATAAACTCCTACGCCAGAGCAAGGGAGTGCCGAGCCTGAGCTCATCCCCCTCAGGGGATATCAACCGAGGCTGCAGCAGACCCGCTCGTCCGCGAGGCGGTACGGGCGGCTGAGGACCGCAACGGCGAGGACGTGCATCTCATTCTGCCCAGCGCCGACGTAGTGGTTGCGGTAGGCCCGGACACAAACCTGGTCGGTGCCCTGCGTTGGTACGCACCTGCCTACGCGGTCTGCGACTACTGCGACGGGGCCAGCGGCCCGGTGATCGGTCTGCTGCCGCTGACGGCCCAACCGCTATCGTCGCTCTGGCGCTCTGCGAGGCCTGCCTCGTGCTGCTCGCCCCCGTCCTGGTCGGGATGGGCATCACCAACCTGTCGATGTCGGCCGCAGCCGTCCCTGCCGTGCGGGTCGCGTCAGGTCGGCTGGCCTTCGAGGAGTGCGAGAACCTCGCCCGGATCGCCCTCGATGCGGTCGACGCTGCGTCCGCCCGCGCAGCTGTTGCCGCTGGCGGCTAGCGGTCAGAGCACCTTCGAGAGAAATGCCTTCGTCCGGTCGTGACGCGGGTTGCTCAGCACCTCGCGCGGCGTCCCCTTCTCGACGATCACGCCGTCGTCCATGAAGACGAGCGCGTCACCGACTTCTCTGGCGAAGCCCATCTCGTGGGTCACGACCACCATGGTCATGCCGGAGTTGCCGAGCTCGCGCATGACGTCCAGCACCTCGCCGACCAGCTCGGGGTCGAGAGCGGACGTCGGTTCGTCGAAGAGCATCAGCTTGGGCTCCATGGCAAGAGCCCGTGCGATCGCCACCCGCTGCTGCTGACCGCCCGAGAGCTGTGCCGGGTAGGCGTTCGCCTTGTCCGAGAGACCAACCCGCTCCAGCAACTCGAGCCCTTTGGCGCGACACTGGGACTTGGACCACTTCTGAACGCGATGCGGGGCCTCGACGACGTTCCCGAGCGCCGTCATGTGCGGGAAGAGGTTGAACCGCTGGAAGACCATCCCGATGTCGCGGCGCTGGACGGCCACATCGCTCTCCCGCAGCTCGTGCAGCTTGCCGCCGTGCTCCCGGTAGCCCACGAGGCGTCCGTCGACCCACAGCCGGCCGGCGTTGATCTTCTCCAGATGGTTAATGCAGCGTAGGAAGGTGGACTTCCCCGACCCCGACGGGCCGATGATGCACATGACCTCCTGGGCCCAGACTTCCAGGTCGATGCCCTTGAGCACCTCGAGCCGTCCGAACGACTTGTGCACCTGTTCGGCGCGGACAATCGGCTCGGCCGCAGCAGAGCCGTCACGAGCGCCTCTCTGCTCGGTCATCGCGCACCACCCGCGCCACCGACCGGCACCTGCTCACGCCGGGTACTGCCGATGACGCCGCGCGAGAAGCGCTTCTCCAGGAAGTACTGGCCGACCATCAGCACGCTCGTGAGGGCGAGGTACCAGAGGCAGGCCGCGACGAGCATCGGGAAGATCCGGAACGTGCGGGCGCCGATCGCCTCGAGCTGGAAGAACAGCTCGATGCTCACCGGGACGGCAATGAGCAGCGACGTGTCCTTGAGCATCGCGATCGTCTCGTTGCCGGTGGGTGGGACGATCACCCGCATCGCCTGAGGCAGGACGACCCGTCGCATCGTGAGCGTCCGGCTCATCCCGAGCGCCTGGGCTGCCTCGGTCTGGCCGGGGTCGATGGATGAGATGCCCGCGCGCACGATCTCGGCCATGTACGCCGCCTCCGACAGGGCGAGTCCGATGAGGCCGGCCGTGAAGCCCGACGCGATGGAGTTGGCGTCGACTCCGAACAGCGTCAGGTCAGCGTGCAGGCCGAACAGGGAGGCGACCTGCCGCCCGAACGGCACCCCGATCGAGTACTCGGCGAACAGGATCCCCAGGTTGCCGCACAGGGTCAGCAGGACGATGCGCGGCACCGCTCGGAAGAACCACACGAAAAGCCACGCGGCTGACCGCAGGATCGGGTTGTCGGAAAGGCGCATGACGGCGAGTACGACGCCCAACGCAACCCCGAGGACCATGGCGGAGATCGTCATGAGCACTGTCGTGCGGACGCCCTCGAGCACCGGTCGCCGGAACGCGTTGTGCGCCATGAACCGCCACCCGAAGGCCGGGTTGGTGGCGACCATGTGCACGAACATCGCCGCGAGAATGGCGATGACGCCGATCGCGACCCAGCGGCCGGGGTGACGCACCGGGATGGCCTTGATCGCCTCCGGCTGCTCGCGTTCGCTTGGCGAATCGGTGCTCGACATCTAGGCCTTCCCTCCCGGCGACGTCAGCTGACGGAGGGGTTCACTTCGGAGGTCTTGATCGCGCCGGCGGTCACGCCCCATTTCGTCAGGATCTTGCCGTAGCTGCCGTCATCGATGAGCCCCTGCACGGCCTTGGACACGACGTCGGCGAACGCGGCCTGGGTCTTCGCGATCACATAGCCGTAGGGGGCTGCGTCGTACACGTCGCCGAGCAGCTCGAGCTGCCCGCCTGCCTTCTTCACCGCATAGGCGCCGACCGGGGAGTCGGCGAGCATCGCGTCGTCCTTGCCCGAGACGACCGAGCTGGTGGCTTGGTCCTGTCCGACGTACTGGTCGATGGTGATGCCCTTCTGGCTGGCCGAGGTGCACTTCTTGGAGCGTGCGGTCAGGTCGTCGACCTGCACGGTCGCCTTCTGGACCGCCACCTTGTGCCCGCAGGCGGTGTCGGGCGTGATCGTGGTCGGGTTCCCCTTCTTGGTGGCCCACTGGGTGCCGGCGTTGAAGTAGCTGACCATGTTGGCCTGCCCCTCACGCTCGGCATTGATGGTGAAGGACGAGACGCCTATCTCGAACTTCCCGGACGTGACGCCGGTGATGATGGAGTCGAACGGCGCCTTGACGTACTCCGTCTTCAGGCCGAGTTTCTGCGCGACCGCGTCGAAGACGTCGACGTCGAAACCCTCGACGGTCTTGCCGTCCTCACCCACGAACTCACTCGGTGCGTACGTCGAGTCGACGCCGACGGTCAGCTTGCCATCCTTGCTGAAGGCGGCGGGGACCTTGCTGGCCAGGGAGTCGTCCGCCGACTGGCTGGCCTTTGTCGTCTTTGTCCCCGAGGTGCTGTCGTTGCTGCTGCCGCATGCGGCGAGACCCAGGGCCAGGGCCAGGGTCACGACCGCCAGCGGAGCCGTCGACCTCGCGCTACCCGCCATCACCGTCATGCCAGCCTCCGTCACTGCGCCGGCCCCCGACGGGCCAGTCCGCCCGCAGACTACGACTGTCAGCCCGGTTTCGTGGTCGAGACGTGGATCTTGCCAGATCCGGGGTCGGCGCTTGCTCAGTCGTTCCCGGCCACCAGGCGGCGTCCCAGCTGCGCAGCCGAGGCGGGGAAGCCGAAGTGGTAGCCCTGCGCGTACTCACAGCCGAGCCGGCGCAGGTGGGCGGCCTGTTCAGGGGTCTCGACTCACTCAGCGACGACGGCCCGGCTGAGCCGGTGCGCGATCGAGGTGATCGCCGCGACAGCCGAGTCGGCACCGTTGTTGTCGTCGAGCCCCAGGTTGCGGACCAGGCTGCGGTCGATCTTGACGACGTCGACGTGGAAGCGCTGCAGGAAAGCTCAACGACGTTGCGGCGGCCGAGAAGTCATCGAAGGCAAGGCTCACTCCCAGCTCGAGCACGGTAGGCCCCATGTATCAACTCCGAGGTAGAACAGCCCGTTCGGGGCGATTGACGGAAGTATCAGAGCGGTCTGCGGAGAGACGATGCCTTCGGGTCCCAGGTCAATAAGGGGAGTCTTTGTGAGCGGGTTGTATGCGTAGGGAGCCTGACCGGGTTCTCCGGACACGGCGGGTGTGGTGATCATGCCGCGGTAGCGGCACGGGTGTGAAGGGCTTCGAACTGCGCGGGGGCGAGGTTGCCGAGGCTGGAATGCCGTCGCCGAGGGTTGTACCAAGCTTCGATCCACTCGAAGATCGCGGCCGAGAGCTCTTCGGTGCTGGCCCAGTTGCGAGTGTCGAGGAGTTCGCGCTGGATGGTCGACCAGAACGACTCGACCATCGTGTTGTCGACGCTGGACGCGACCCGGCCCATCGATCCGAGCAGCCCCGCGGCGCGGAGGCGGTGGCCGAACGCCCAGGAGGTGTAGACGCTGCCGCGGTCGCTGTGGACCACGGTCCCGAGCGATGGCCGGCGCCGCCAGGTCGCCATCTGCAGGGCGTCGCTCCACGCAGTGACTGGCCCGACAAGCCGAGCGTCAGCCAGCTGCTCGATCGACACGCGCGGGGGCTCCGCCGCCGTAGCCACGGCTCTTGCCGTCTGTGCCCGTGGGTGGTCAACAATCCCCACGTCATGAGGGGGCGCCCTCCCCCACCGAAGGGATGACAACCGAAGCGGTAGCAGACCCAGCAGGTCCTCACGGCAGGCCGACGCGAGGGAGGGCCCGCTGCCGCTCGAGAAGGTGCGCCCGTTCGGTGTCGTTGCGGCACGCCGCGATCGCGTCGTCGTAGGCGGCCCTGGCTGCGGCGGCGTCGCCGTACCGGAACAGCAACTCCGCGCGGACGGCGGCGACGCGGTGGCTGCCGGGGATCTCGACCCCGTCGAGCGCGGCCAGTCCGGGCTCCGGGCCCGACGCCTCGGCGACCGCGACCGCTAGGGCCAGCCGGACGCTCGGGGAGGGGACGAGCCGGAGCAGCAGGTCGTACTGGTCCACGATCCTGTCCCAGCGGGTCTTTTCCGGTGAAGCCGCGGTGGCGTGCTCGGCGGCGATGGACGCCTGGACGATGTAGGAGGCGGCGAGCGGGCTGACTGGCCGCATCAGGACCGGGTCGGCCAGCAGAGCTAGGGCCTGGTCGATGCCGTCACGTCGCCACCGGCGTCGGTCCTGGTCGGCGAGCAGGATCAGACGGCCGTCGTCGCCGACCCGTGCGTCGCGCCGGGAGTGCTGCAACAGCATCAGCGCCAGCAGGGCCACAGGGGCGGGCTCGCCCGGGCAGAGGGCCACCACGACCCGCACCAGCCGGATCGCCTCGCCGGCGAGGTTCGTCCGCAGCAGGTCGGGTCCGCTGCCCGGGGCGTAGCCCGCCGTAAACGCGAGGTAGGCGATCTGCGCCACCGTCTCCAGCCGCTGCGGCAGCACGTCGGCGGCCGGGACCGCGAAAGGGATGCCGGCCGCGACGATCTTCTT
The DNA here is from genome assembly GCA_040004585.1 of Sporichthyaceae bacterium. Taxonomy (GTDB): domain Bacteria; phylum Actinomycetota; class Actinomycetes; order JACCUZ01; family JACCUZ01; genus JBDUAP01. The sequence continues at coordinate 155 of JBDUAP010000201.1, read as the reverse complement.
CTTGGCGCGGGTGATTCGTGCAGCCACGGTCGGCTCGGTGACCAGGAAAAGTCGGGCGATGTCGTGGGTGCTGACACCCAGGACCAAGCGCAGCGCCAGGGCGCTGGCGGCCTCGGGTGCGAGGGCGGGGTGGGTGCACATCAGGACGAGGCGGA
>JBDUAP010000200.1:0-5455 GCA_040004585.1 Sporichthyaceae bacterium | reverse complement strand
ACGAGCCGACCGCGGCCTACCTCAACGAGAACTTCGTCAGCATCAAGGTCGACCGTGAGGAGCGCCCGGACGTCGACGCCGTCTACATGGAGGCGACGCAGGCGATGACGGGTCACGGCGGCTGGCCGATGACCGTGCTCGCCACCCCCGAGGGTGAGCCGTTCTTCTGCGGCACCTACTTCCCGTCCGAGCCACGCCACGGCATGCCGTCGTTCCGTCAGCTGCTGGCATCGGTGACGGATGCGTGGCGGGAGCGCCGCGGCGAGGTCGAGGCCAGCGGGCAGCGGATCGTCGCAGCCCTCGCGGAGCGCACATCCCTGCCGCCTGGTGAGGCACCACCGAACGCCGACCAGCTCGACGCGGCAGCGAGCTCCTTGGAGAGCTCGTACGACGTGGAACGTGGCGGCTTCGGCGGCGCCCCGAAGTTCCCGCCGTCGATGGTGCTGGAGATGTTGCTGCGCCACCACGCCCGCACCGGCGACGTCTCCGCGTTGGCGATGGTGGAAGGAACCTGTGAGGCGATGGCCCGTGGCGGCATGTACGACCAGCTCGCGGGCGGCTTCGCGCGCTATTCCGTCGATACCGACTGGGTGGTGCCGCATTTCGAGAAGATGCTCTACGACAACGCACTCCTGCTGCGCGTCTACGCTCACTGGTGGCGGGCGACGGGTTCGCCGCTCGCACGCCGGGTCGCGCTGGAGACTGCTGACTGGATGCTGCGCGACCTGCGCACGCCCGAGGGTGGGTTCGCCTCTGCTCTCGACGCCGACAGCGAAGGAGTCGAAGGCAAGTTCTACGTGTGGACCCCCGCGGAGGTCGGCCCGGAGGCGGCCGGCATCTTCACCGTCACCGCTGAGGGCACGTTCGAGCACGGGACGTCGGTGCTGCAGCTGCTGCGCGACCCCGACGACGTCGCGCGGTGGGAGGCCGAACGCGCCCGCCTGCTCGTCGTACGGCAAAACCGCATGCCGCCGGCGCGCGACGACAAGGTCGTGGCCGCATGGAACGGCCTCGCGGTGGCGGCGCTGGCCGAGACGGGCGCCCTGCTGGACCGTTCTGACCTGGTTGACGCCGCGTTGGCCGCGGCCGACCTGCTCGTGCGCGTTCACCTCGAGGGCGACCGGTTGCGCCGGGTGTCCCGCGACGGCGTCGCCGGCAGCCCCGCCGGTGTCCTGGAGGACTACGCCGACGTCGCGGAGGGCTTCTTGACGCTGTACGCCGTCACGGGTGATGCGGCGTGGGTGGACCGGGCAGGCAGGTTGCTCGACGTCGTACTGGCCCGGTTCGGCGACGCCTCGGGCGGGTTCTACGACACGGCTGACGACGCGGAGCAGCTCGTCCGCCGACCGCAGGACCCGACCGACAACGCGACCCCGGCCGGGCAGTCGGGTGCGGCGGGCGCGCTGCTGACCTACGCCGCCTACACCGGTTCGGGCCGACACCGCCAGGCCGCTGAGGAAGCCCTGCGGATCTATGGGCTGCTCGCCGAGCAGCATGCGCGGTTCGCGGGATGGGGACTTGCCGTCGCCGAGGCGCTGGTCGACGGGCCCCGTGAGGTCGCCGTGGTCGGGCCGGTCGGCGACGATCGGACCGCGCACCTGCACCGGACTGCGCTGATGGGCACCGCCCCTGGTGCGGCGGTGGCTGTTGGCGACCCGGCGGGCCCGGTCGGCGTACCGCTCCTGGACGACCGCCCGCTCGTGTCCGGTGCCCCCGCTGCTTACGTCTGCCGCTCCTTCACCTGCGACGCGCCGACCTCGGACCCGGCCGCGCTTGCCGTCGCTGTGGGTGCCCGCCGGTAGGCCCTCTGCCCAGGGCGAACAGGTCTTGCGCCGGGCTGTAACGGTGTAATCATCGTTTCATGACGACCAGGGACGAGTACGACGAGAAGGTGCGCGGTTGGTTCACCGGCCGGCTGCCGGACGGCTGGTTCGAGGGCGAGGGCAGCGAGAACAACGCCGTCGAGGTGCTCATCGACCGCGAGGAGATCACGGTGGTGGGCCGGATCCCGGCGCCGTCGGTGAGTGTCGACGTCTCGCCGGCGGAGCGGGCAGCGGCCATCGAGGGCAAGGTCAAGGGGTTCCGCGAGGACACCCGTGACCGCCGGATCGCGATCGCCCGGGAGGCCGAGCACCGGTTCGGGCGCAAGGTTGCGTGGGGCGTCGAGTGCGACGACCTGCGGGTGCTGTTCACGCACCTGTCGATTCCGGTGATGACCCGGTTGCGTCAACCCCAGCGCCGGGTGCTCGACACCCTTGTCGACGCCGGTGTGGCGCGGTCCCGGTCGGAGGCGCTGGCGTGGTGCGTGCGTCTCGTCGGCAAGCACGCCGATGAGTGGCTCACCGAGTTGCGTTCCGCGATGGAGCAGGTCGACAAGGTGCGCGCCCAGGGACCCGACAGTCAGGCATCCGAAGATCAGGCGGAGTAGCGATAGGTCGCGATCGACACCGCGATGTAGTGGGTGACGAACGCAGCCAGGGTCAGCGCGTGGAAAACCTCGTGGAAGCCGAACCAGCGCGGTGACGGGTTCGGCTTCTTGAGGGCGTAGACCACACCGCCGACGCTGTAAAGCAGGCCGCCGATCGCGAGCAACACGACGACCGCGACACCACCGGTCGCCAGGATGTCCTTGAGATAGAACACAGCCACCCAGCCGAGTGCGATGTAGACCGGCGTGTAGAGCCAGCGCGGTGCACCGATCCAGAAGACGCGGAACGCGATGCCGGCCAGCGCGCCGGCCCACACCAGCCAGAGCAGCGTCCGACCCTTGTTGTCGTCGAGCAGCAGCAGACTGAACGGCGTGTAGGTGCCGGCGATGATGAGGAAGATGTTCGAGTGGTCGAGGCGCTTGAGCAGTCGCTCGACGCGCGGTGACCAATGCCCGCGGTGGTAGACCGCGCTGACGCCGAAGAGCAGAGCAGCACTGGTCGCGTAGACCGCGGTTGCGACGGTGGCGCGGGTCCCTTCGGCGAGCACCATGAGCACGATGCCGGCCGCGACCGCAAGGGGGAACGTGCCCGCGTGCAACCACCCGCGCAGGTGCGGCTTGACAGCTCGCACCGCGTCGTCGAACGCGTCGCCGACCCGGTCGGACAGGTCGTCGCGGCGCTCGGGCTCACGGTCCGGTTCCGGGGGCGTTGGCGGTGGCGGTGGCGGTGACGTCGGCATCGTCAGAACATACCCTTCGGTCCCGTAGGTTACCCATCGGTAACCCGTGACGGCCGCCACAGTGGTGCACGGGGGGCGCCGTTCCCCGGAGTAGGGTTCGCCTGACTATCGACGCTGCGTAACTGCGCCTCCGAGGAGGGCGAATGGGCCTGCGAGACGTGCTGTACGGCGTCTACGCGCGCCGGGTCGCGGAGTCGATCGACCGGCAGAGAGTGCCGCGCCACGTCGGGATCATGCTCGATGGGAACCGCCGGTGGGCCCGGGCCGCCGGCTCGCAACCCGCGGACGGGCACCGCGCCGGCGCCGCCAAGATCGAGGAGTTCCTCGGTTGGTGCGAGGACATGAATGTCGAGGTGGTCACTCTCTGGTTGCTCTCGCCGGACAACCTGAACCGCCCCGAAGACGAACTCGCCCCGCTGCTGAAGATCATCACCGACGTGGTGACCGACCTCGGCGCGACCGGGCGCTGGAGCGTCAACCCCATCGGTGCCCTGGACCTGCTGCCCGGAGAGACCGTGCGGGCGCTGAAGGAGGTGGCGGAACGGACCGCTGGCACGCCGGGTCTGCACGTGAACGTGGCCATCGGCTACGGCGGCCGGCGGGAGATCGCGGACGCGGTCCGGTCGCTGCTGCAGGAGCACGCGAGCCTCGGCACGTCGATCGAGGATCTGGCCCAGCTGCTCGACCCGGAGCACATCGCCGAGCACCTCTACACCAAAGGCCAGCCCGATCCCGATCTGGTGATCCGCACGTCGGGCGAGCAACGGCTATCCGGGTTCCTGCTCTGGCAGAGCGCGCACTCGGAGTTCTACTTCTGCGAGGCCTACTGGCCGGACTTCCGCAAGGTCGACTTCCTGCGCGCGATCCGCGCATACGCGGCCCGCAACCGGCGCTTCGGTTCCTGACTCTCCGGCCCCGCGTGTCGTCCGTGGGCGGCCCGATCTCCCGGCGTAGCGTCGCGGCAAGCGCCCGTCCACAGGGGAGAACCGCATCGTGGCTGCAAACACCCGACGCTGTGCCCACGCAGCTGATGCTTCGGCGGACCAGACGGCCCGACGGACCTTCGTGCTCGACACCAGTGTCTTGTTGGCCGACCCGCTCGCGATTCTGCGGTTCGAGGAGCACGAGGTGGTGCTGCCCGTCGTCGTGATCACCGAGCTGGAGGCGAAGCGGGCGCACCCCGAGCTCGGCTACTTCGCCCGGCAGGCGCTGCGGCTGCTCGACGATCTGCGGGTGCAGCACGGCCGCCTCGACCAGCCATTGCCGGTCGGTCAGGGCCACGGCAACGCGGGCACCGTCCGCGTCGAGCTCAACCACACCGATCCCGCCGTGCTCCCGCCGGGCTTCCGCCTCGGCGACAACGACACCCGCATCCTCGCGGTGGCACGCAACCTTGCGGCCGACGGCGCCGATGTCACGTTGGTCAGCAAGGACCTGCCGATGCGCGTGAAGGCCTCGGCGGTCGGTCTCGCCGCCGAGGAGTACCGCGGCACCGGCGCCGTCGAGTCCGGCTGGACGGGCATGGCCGAGATCACGGTGCCGGGCGACCTGGTCGACGCGATGTACGAAACCGAGCGCCTCGATCTGGCCGAGGCCCGCGAGCTGCCCTGCCACACCGGGCTGGTGCTGGTGTCCGACCGCGGCAGTGCTCTCGGTCGAGTGACGCCGGAGAAGCAGGTCCGGCTGGTGCGCGGTGACCGGGACGCGTTCGGGCTGCATGGTCGCAGTGCCGAGCAGCGCGTTGCACTCGACCTGTTGATGGACCCCGACATCGGGATCGTCTCGCTCGGGGGTCGTGCCGGCACCGGAAAGTCCGCGTTGGCTCTGTGCGCCGGACTCGAAGCGGTGATGGAACGCCGGCAGCACCGCAAGGTGGTGGTGTTCCGACCTCTGTACGCCGTGGGCGGCCAGGATCTCGGTTACCTGCCGGGCAGCGAGGCCGAGAAGATGAACCCGTGGGCGCAGGCCGTCTTCGACACCCTGGGCGCGCTGGTCACCTCTGATGTCGTCGAGGAGATCATGGACCGCGGGATGCTCGAGGTCCTGCCGCTCACCCATATCCGCGGTCGCTCGCTGCACGACGCGTTCGTCATCGTCGACGAGGCGCAGTCGCTGGAACGCAACGTCTTGCTGACTGTGCTGTCGCGAGTCGGCCAGGGTTCTCGGGTGGTCCTGACCCATGATGTCGCCCAGCGCGACAACCTCCGGGTGGGCCGTCACGACGGCGTCGCGTCGGTGATCGAGGCGCTCAAAGGCCATCCGTTGTTCGCCCACGTGACCCTCACCC
>JBDUAP010000199.1:0-5465 GCA_040004585.1 Sporichthyaceae bacterium | reverse complement strand
ATGGCCGAGCTGCACGGCGAGAAGATCGACATCGTCGACTGGTCGGAGGACCCGGCTCAGTTCCTCGCCCAGGCGTTGCAGCCAGCGCGCGTGTCGCACGTGGAGATCGTCGACCTGGCGGCGCGGGCGGCCCGGATCACGGTGCCCGACTACCAGCTCTCCCTGGCGATCGGCAAGGAAGGCCAGAACGCGCGGCTGGCGGCCCGGCTGACCGGCTGGCGCATCGACATCCGCCCGGACGTCGAGAAGGCTCCCGCCGAGGCCGAGGCCGAGGCCGAGGCGGACCCCGTCACCGCTCCCGATGCCGAGGCGCGGGCCTGATCGGGAGGCCGAGGTGAGCGGTCCGGCCAGTCCGATCCGCACCTGCGTCGGCTGCCGGTCGCGGGTGCCCGCGGGAGAGCTGTTGCGCGTGGTCGCTCGTGACGGTGCCGTGGTGCCCGACACGGGTCGGCCGCAGCCCGGACGCGGTGCGCACCTGCACCCCACCTTGGAATGCCTCGAACTGGCCGAGCGGCGCCGGGCCTTCCCGCGTGCGCTGCGGGTGCCCGGACCGCTGGACTCGACCCCGGTGCGAGACGAGGTGACAGCTGTGCAGGAGTCCGGGTGATCGTCGGTGTCGAGCACTAGGGTTGGCACATGACCCAGGCAGCCGACGGCCGTACGCCGGGGCAGGTCGCCGACGAGCAGGCCATGGCCCACATCTCAGCCGTGCTGACCAACCTCGACTGGACCATCGAGCGCGCCCGCAAGGGTCTCAAGGACATCCGCAAGTCCAGCTCCGACGAGAGCCGGAACGCCGAGCTTGCCTTGACCGACCTGCTGGCTCAGCTCGAGCCGGTGCGCAAGCGGTTCTTCCAGGACAGCTACTTCCCAGCCGACACGACGCGTCTGGTCTAGGGCCTCTGGTTGCAGCTACTTCAGCGGGGCGACGCCTCGTACGTCCCCTGAAGGGAATCGGGCTTCTGCAGCTGCAAGTTTCGCTCGCGCTGCCGATGCCAGATCGCAATCGAGGACGTCGGCGAGCCGCACTAAGTAGATCAATACGTCGGCCAATTCTTCTCCGGTCCTTGTCCGCAGCGGTTCCAGGCGTGCGCGGTTGGCCACGTCGGCGACAGGCAGCCACTGAAGGAGCTCTGCCAGTTCGCCTACTTCACCGACCAACGCCAGCAGCAGCGACTTCGGGTCGTGAAACTGCCCCCAGTCACGTTCCTCGGTGAAGGTGCGCATTCGGTTGCGGAGCTCGATCAGGTCAGACACGGATTGAGCATGTCACGTGACCTGGTGACCATGTTTGGGCCACGGGATAAGGTCACGGCTGCGGCCCGACGGGCTTCCATGGCAGACGCAGCGCGCCGGCCATCCCGGATACGCCCCCACCCGCACGAATCCATTCGTGCTGCCTGGGGACTCATCCGTGACGCTGCTCCGGCATTCTGCCGCCGGCTTCGCCGCGCTCATCTCGGAGGGCAAGATCGGGCAGCGGCTGAGCGAACAAATGATGCACCACTCCGGCCGCCGGCCATCACCTGCGGAGATCCTTTCCTGGGAACGCAGCCTGCCCGTCCTCGCCCAGGATCTGTTACACGCAGGGCTCGACAACGTCGAGGTGCTTGTCGAGCACCACCTGCCACTCACGTCGAAGCGAGCGGATGTCGTACTTGCGGGGCAGCATCCGCGGACCGGCAAGCCGTCGTACGTCATCGTGGAGCTCAAGCAGTGGAGCCGTGCCCGTCCGTATGACGGTGACCCAGAGCTCGTCCTGGTCGACGGAATGCCGCACGGGCCGAAGCTGCACCCGGTGGCGCAGGTCCGCGGTTATTGCACGTACCTCACCGATTTCACCAGGTCGCTGCACGACCTGGAAGACTCCGTCGCAGGCGCCGCCTACCTGCACAATGCGACAAACGACGCCGAGGTGTCGGCCCTCTACGACTATCCGCAAGACGTAACTGGACGGCTCTTCACCGGAGCACGCCGGGGAGACTTCATCGAGTTCCTGCGTGAGCGATTGTCTCCGGCCCATTCCGGCGAAACGTACGCCGACGTGCTTCTGTCGTCGGCGATCGCACCTTCGAAGCAGCTGCTTGCCGTGGCCGCCGACGAGGTTCAGCGCCGGGAACAGTTCGTGCTTCTGGCCGAGCAGCGGCTCGCCTACTCAATCGTCATGCACGAGATCGACCGGGCTCGTTCGGCGGACACCAAGTCAATCGTTGTCGTCACCGGTGGTCCAGGCAGCGGCAACAGCGCATGTTCAAGTACTCCAACCAATTCATGGACGCCGACCGGAACGGTTTGGACGTCCTGATCCTCGACGAGGCCCACCGCATCCGCGAGACGTCGGTCGATCGCTATACAAGGGCGGCGTTTCGCACCGGCCGTCCCCAGATTGACGAGGTGATCGCTGCTGCCCGTGTTCCCGTCTTCCTGCTTGACGAGAACCAGATCGTCCGACCCGGCGAACTTGGGACGGTCGCGGACATAGAGCGCCATGCCGCAACCATGGGCTTGCCCGTCCATCGCATCGACCTTCGATGGTCAGTTCCGGTGCGGAGGCAGCGAGGACTACGTGCAGTGGGTACTGCGACTTCTTGGCCTCGTGGCCGGTGGACCGACGCCGCTGCTACCAGACCCGGCGTTCCCAGTCATCGTCGCCGACTCTCCATTGGAGTTGGAGACCATGCTGACCGAGCGGATCAGCGACGGCTACGGAGCTCGCATGGCTGCTGGCTATTGCTGGTGCTGGTCCAATCCCCAGCCTGACGGCACGCTGGTCCCCGATGTTCACATCGATGGTTGGGCTCAGCCCTGGAACCTCCGAGGCGACCGAGCCGTCGGGGAAGCACCGCCTGCACCTCTGTGGGCTCACGATCCCCGCGGATTCGGCCAGGTCGGCTGTGTCTACACGGCCCAAGGGTTCGAGTACGACTGGTCCGGCGTGATCATCGGACCGGACTTGGTCTGGAGGGAAGGGCGCTTCGTCGCGCGGCGGGAGCACAATCGAGATCCCGAGCTTCGGAACCGGACCCGGGTGCCCGACGATGAGTTCGATCGTCTCGTGCGCAACGTGTACAAGGTTCTGTTGACCCGCGGCATGGTCGGAACCGTTCTCTACTCGACCGACGGGGAGACCCGAGAGGCCCTCCATCGCCTCGTTGACCACAAGGCCGCGCTAGACACGGCCTGGAAGACTGACCCAAGCACCGAGTATGCCCGTGAGGCCGCTCACGAGTCCGCTGAGTCCGCGCGGCAGGGCGGGTACCGGCAAGAGGATCACTCCCCCTAATGGACCAAGGCGCTCGCTCGATCAGGAGCTAACGATCTCGGTCGAGGGAGTTGCTGGGTGAGACGATCCGGCACCCCTCTGCAGTTTGCCGAACGGTGTGGTACAACTGACAAACAAGTTTGCGTTACAAACTAGGAGACGTCATGGTGGATAGCAGGGGAACGGGTGCCGAGACCGACGCGCGGCTCGGGGATGACCGCACCGCGGCAGAGCTGCTCGACCTGGTCGCCGCCGAGCGGGCGAGCATCCGGGCGGCCATCGAGCCCGACCCCCGGGTGGTCTACGGCGTGTGGGGTGTCGCGTGGCTGGTCGGCTTCGCCTGCATGTACGCCGCACACGGGGGCGGACCGGTCGACGTCGCGGACGGGGTCGCCGGCGTCGTGTTCTTCGTCCTGCTCGTGGCGGCTGCCCTGCTCACCGCCGTGCACATGAGCCGTCGGCTCGCCGGGTTCCGCGGGGTCACGCGGCGGGCCGGGGCGATGTACGGCTGGGCGTGGCTGCTCGGGTTCGCGTCCTTGGCCGCGATCATGACTGCCCTGAACCGCGGCGGGCTCTCCGACACCGAGCTGGGCCTGGCCTGGTCCGCCGGCTCCGGGCTGGTGGCCGGGCTCCTCTACCTCGCTGGGGGAGCCCTCTGGCAGGACCGGGTGCAGTACGGGCTCGGCGCGTGGATCGTCGTGGTGAGCGGCGCCGGCGCCCTGGCCGGGTCACCGGCCATCTACCTGGTGATGTCTCTCGCCGGAGGTGGTGGCTTCCTGCTTGCGGCCGCGACGTTCGCGCTCCGCTCCCGGCGTACGGCGTGAGCTCGCTGCCCGATCTCGACCCGGTCATCCACCCCGCGGCGCGGCTGAAGGTCACGGCGACCCTGGCCGGGCTGCGGGGCGGCGACCGCATCTCCTTCCCGCGGCTGCAGAAGCTGCTCGACATGACCGCGGGCAACCTCTCCGTGCATCTGCGCAAGCTCGAGGACGCGGGCTATGTGGGCGTGCGGAAAACCCATGTGGGACGGACCCCCACGACGTACGTGTGGCTGACCCCAGCCGGCCATCGGGCGCTGGAGGACTACACCGCGGCGCTTCGCAGCCTGCTCGACGCGAGCCCAGCGGCGGCCGCAGCGGTCGCCGAAGGGGGCCGCCGGGAGCCGGACGCGTTAGACTCTGTGTGACGGCTGCGGCTGGTCACGCGTCTGCGCGCCCGGTGTGCCGCCTCGGCCAAGCAATTCCACCTCGTTCCGGCTCCCGCCGGAGCAGGAGCCAGTCCGTCCACGCGAAAGCGGGTTGAAGTGTCATGAGCGCCCGATGAGCCTGCACCGATGAGTGCATCCATGAGTTAGCGACGGTCTGCGCCGGAAGTACCCGGCCCGGGCCAAGACAAGGAGAGTTGTGGCAAAGGTCCGGGTCTACGAGCTCGCCAAAGAGCTCGGCATCGAGAGCAAGGTCGTGATGACCAAGCTCCAGGAACTTGGGGAGTTCGTCAGGTCGGCATCCTCGACCGTCGAGCCACCCGTCGTACGCAAGCTGAAGGAAGCCTTCCCCGCGGGGAAGGCGCCGGCCAAGCCGGCCAAAAAGACCGCCGCAAAGAAGGTCGCCGCTGCGAAGCCCGCAGCCGAGCAGCCCGCAATCGTCGAGTCGCCCACCGCCCCCGCGCCTGCCGTCGAGGCACCGGCGCCCGCCGCTCCGACGCAGCCGGTTCCGTCGCCGATCCCGGCGCCCGCACCGGTCACCCCGGTCGAGCAGCCGGCTGCGGCCGCAGCGTCCGCAGCGACCCCGCCCCCGGAGCGCCCAGCTGCGCCTCGGCCCGCGGGACCCCGTCCGGGCAACAACCCGTTCACCTCCGGTGGCGGCAGTGGCATGGGACGTCCAGTCGCACCGCGGCCCGGGAACAACCCCTACTCCACTGGTGGTGCTACCGGCATGCCCCGACCGGGGGCGGCCGGCACCGGCGGCCCGCGCCCGCCCGCGGGCGGCCCGCGTCCAGGCGGTCCCCGTCCCAATCCCGGCATGATGCCCGCCCGTCCTGCGCCCGGCGTCGGCCCCGGAGGTCCTGGCGGTCCCGGCGGCGACCGGGGAGGCTCCGGTCGTCCCGGCGGCGCGCGTCCCGGTGGTCCCGGCGGTAGCCGTACCGGCGCGCCTGGCGGCGGCGGTGGCGGCGGTGCTCGTCCCGGTGGCGGTGGTGGCTTCGG
>JBDUAP010000198.1:0-5481 GCA_040004585.1 Sporichthyaceae bacterium | reverse complement strand
CCGGGAGCTGCGCGAGCGCATGCTGGCGGCCGCTGTCCAGGCAGGCGAGGCGGTCCGCTACCGCAACGCCGGGACCGTCGAGTGCCTGGTCGATGTCGACACCGGTGACTTCGTCTTCCTCGAGATGAACACGCGCCTGCAGGTCGAGCACCCGGTCACAGAGATGGTGCTGGGTCTGGACCTGGTGGAGCAACAGCTGCTCATCGCCGCCGGCAAGCCGGTCAGCTTCGATGTGGACAGCCTGGCCGCGCAAGGCCATGCGATCGAGCTGCGCGTCAACGCCGAGGACCCGATCCGGTTCCTGCCCGGCCCGGGCACCATCACGACCTGGGAGGAGCCCGCGGGGGAGGGGGTGCGGGTGGACGCCGGTTACGGACCCGGCAACACGGTCACGCCCCACTACGACTCCCTGATGGCCAAGCTGGTCGTGCACGGCGCGAACCGCGACCAGGCGCTGGCCCGGGCCCGGCAGGCGGTCGCCGCGTTCCGGGTCGAGGGACCGAAGTCCAACCTGCCCTTCTTCGCCGAGCTGCTCGACAACGAGGAGTTCGTCTCCGGCCGCTACGACACCGGGATCGTCGCGCGGATGCGGGCCGGCTGAAGGGCGGCGCGATGAGCGCGGCGTGGTTGGATACGTGCGGTCGGGGGCGGACCAACGCGATGTGAAGGAGCGACGGTGGCCGAGGAAATCCGCGCGGAAATGGTCGCGAATGTCTGGAAGGTCGTCGTGGCCGAGGGGGACGTGGTCGAGGAGGGGGCCACGCTGGTCATCCTCGAGTCGATGAAGATGGAGATCCCGGTCATCAGCGAGACCGCGGGCACGGTTTCCGCCCTGCACGTGTCCGAGGGGGACGTCGTCCAGGAGGGCGACGTCATCGCCCTCATAGGCTAGCCCTCAACGGCCAACCCTCATCGCGTGGGCCCAGTCGAAGACCAGGAGCCGCCATACCGCGTGCAGCGAAGGGAGGCTGGACCAGGACGCTGGACATACCCACCTCCAGGACGAGAGCCCGCCAGGCCGCTGCCGGATCGGTGTGGCAGCCACCGCCCAGCAGGTCGATGACCTGCTTCGTCGATGGATCGCGGCCGCTCCCCAGCGGCGGGGTGCTGGAATCCCCGAGACCGTCGCCTGAGCGCTCAAGGTCCCGGGCAAGACGCCCGAAACATCTCAACGTGAGTGGATCGGAACTGCAATCCGTCGTCCCCTTCCTCCGAGCCCTCGGTGAGGTGGGTGGGTCCGACCTGCATATCAAGGTCGGGTCGCCGCCGCGGGTCCGCATCGACGGCCGCCTGCGCAAGCTGCAGGCGCCGAACCTCACCCCCGCCGACACCGAGCACATGGTCACCGAGGTGCTCCGCGAGGACCTCGACGAGGAGTTCGCCCGCACCAACGAGGCGGACTTCGCCTACTCGGTGCCCGGCCTCGGCCGGTTCCGGGTCAACGCCTTCCGCTCCCGTGGCTCCGCCGGCATGGTCTTCCGTCGGGTGAGCGTCGGGGCCATACCCCTCGACGAGCTGGGCCTGCCGCCTGTCCTCACTGCACTTGCCATGGAGCCGCGCGGGCTGGTGCTGGTCACCGGGCCGACGGGGTCAGGCAAGACGACGACGCTCGCCGGGATGATCGATCAGATCAACAACAACCGCGAGTGCCACATCGTGACGATCGAGGACCCGATCGAGGTCCTGCACTTCGACAAGCTCTCGATGATCAACCAGCGCGAGGTCCGGCTGGACACCGCCGACTTCGCCACCGCACTGCGCGGCGCGATGCGCCAGGACCCCGACGTGATCCTGGTCGGCGAGATGCGCGACCACGAGACTGTCAAGGCCGCTCTCGCTGCGTCCGAGACCGGCCACTTCGTCATGTCCACGCTGCACACGACGGACGCGCAGGAGACCATCACCCGGGTCATCGACTTCTTCCCGCCCCACGAGCAGAAGCAGATTCGCATCGGCCTGGCCGGCGCGTTGCGCGGCATCATCTGCCAGCGACTGGTGCCCCGTGCTGACGGTCAGGGCCGCTGCGTCGCGATGGAGATCTGCATCAACACGGGCCGGGTGGCCGACGCCATCGCCGACCCGGAAAAGACCTCCGGGATCATCGAGCTGATCAAGGAAGGCGCCTACTACGGCATGCAGACATTCGACCAGCACCTGGTCGCGCTCATCCGGGACGGTGTCATCACCCTCGATGCGGCGATGGCCGCCTCGACCAGCCCGCACGACCTCACGGTCGAGCTGCGGCGCCTCGGCCTCGTCGCCTGATTCGGCCCGTCGCCTGATCGGCCCGGCGCCTGATCGGTTCGTCCACCGATGGGTCAGGACCGCCGTACGCCGTGCTCGCTGCACCGTGCGGTCCATCCGCGGGGCATCACCTGGACCACCATCCGGCGCCGGCACTGCGGGCAGAACCGGGGCGGCTCAAGCTCGGCGCGACGATGACAATCCTGGTGCGACCCGGCCGCGACCGGCTCCCCGCACTGACCGCAGAACGGTGCGTCCACGGCCCGTAGGCTAGGCGACCGTGACCATCGAGCGCGGCCTCGAGGCTGACCTGACCCGTCGCGTCACTCCCGACGATTGCGCGGATGCCCTGGGCAGCGGCGACCTGCCGGTCCTCGCAACCCCGCGGTTGCTCGCGTGGTGCGAGGCGGCGACTGTGGCAGCGGTGGCCGCCCGGCTGGATCCGGGTCAGACGTCAGTAGGGACTCGCATCCAGCTCGAGCACACCCGGGCCAGTGCGGTAGGCGCGCAGCTCTCGGTCCGCGCCCACCTGGTGCACGTGGACGGCCGGCTGCTCCGGTTCGAGGTGGTGGCCGAGGACGGCGACGCGATGGTGGGCCACGGCGAGGTGACCCGGGTCGTCGTCGACCGGGACCGGTTCCTGTCTCGGCTCTAGCGCGGGCTACAACGCCAGGACGAAGGCGACCAGCGTGAGTCCGGCATGCGGGTCCCAGTCACGGTCGGGTGCTCGGACGAAGCCGATCCGTTGGTAGATGCGGTGCGCCGGGAGCATTTCCTGCAGGCTGCACAGCGCCAGAGCAGTGCTGCCGGCGGTCCGCGCGAGGTCGATGCACGACTGCACCAGCGCCGCGCCGACGCCCTGGCCGCGCGCCTGCGCGGCGACGGCCAGCATCCGGAACTCGGCCTCGCCGGGGCGGGACACCTCGGCGTACGGCGTGCCGGCCAGGCAGAAGGTGGCGGTGCCGAGCAACTGGCCGGCCTGGCTAACACTGTTTGACCGGTCGGCGACGGCGACGAGCAGTGTGGCCAGCTCGGCCCGTCGGGCGGCGGCGCGGAGCTCGTCGGAGTAGTCCTCAGTGCCGTCGAGGTAGCCGTCGGCGGCGTAGGCGGACACCGTCAGCTCGCCGACGGCGGCCAGTTCGTCCGGCACGGCAGGGCGGATCAGCACGCGAGCCAGGCTAGGCCAGGCGCCTGGCCGGGCGTGGCTGCGCGCCCGGTTCGATCAGATCCCGGTCGTAGCCCGGGGGTAGGCGACCTCGGGGTCGGTCACCACGTTGACCAGGTAGGGCGCGCCGGAGCCGAAGGCCCGGTCCAGCGCGGGCCCGATCTCGGCCGGCTTGGTGACGAGCTCACCGGCACCGCCGAGGGCGCGGGCCACCTCGTCGTACCGCGTCTGCGGACCGAGCTCCGCGGCAACGTCGTAGCCGTAGAGCATGCGCATCGGGTGCTTCTCCAACCCCCACCCACTGTTGTTCCCGACCACCATCACGACCGGCAGATTGTGGCGGACCAGGGTGTCGACGTCCATCATCGAGAAGCCGGCCGCCCCGTCACCGAGCATCAGGACGACCTGACTCGACGGCCGGGCGATCCGGGCAGCGATGGCGTAGCCGAGTCCGGTGCCGAGGCACCCGTAGGGACCCGGGTCCAGCCAGCCACCGGGGCGGGCCGGCTCGACGTACTTGCCCGCGAACGACACGAAGTCGCCGCCGTCACCGATCACGACGGCGTCGTCGGCGAGCCGGCCGCGCAGCTCGCCGTAGATGCGGCCGGGATGGATCGGGTCGGCGTCGCTCTCCAGAAAAGCGCGGTCCTTGGCCGCGGCGTCGCGGACGGCGTCCTGCAGCAGCGCTGCCCACGCGTCGTACTGCCCCTGCTTCGCATCTGACTGCCAGGCCGCGAGCAGGCCGTCCAGGACCAGCCCCAGGTCGCCGGAAGCCGCGCCGGCGAGGTCGACGTGGCGGGCGATCTGGCCGGGGGAGTCGGCCAGGTGTACGACGGGTGCGGCCGGCCGGTCGTCCTTCCCGCCGAAGACGCCGTAGCCGAGCCGGAAGTCCAGCGGCGCGCCGGCCACGACCACCAGGTCGGCCTGGCCGAACGCCACCGGTCGGGCCCGGGTCACGAGCAGCGGATGGCCGGCGGGCAGGATGCCGCGGCCCATCCCGTTGGTGATGACCGGCACGCCGGTCGCCTCGGCGAGCCGCAGCGCCGCCTCCTCCGCGCCGTCGGCCCAGACGTCGGAGCCGATCACCAGCACCGGCCGCTCCGCGGCAGCGAGCAGTCCCGCGATCGACTTGATGGCGTCCTGGTCCGGCTCCAGCCGGTCGCGCTGCGGCGGCGCGGGCAGCTCGACGTCGGCCCGGCTGAAGAAGTGATCCATGGGGACGTCGAGGAACACCGGGCCGCGATGCGGTGCCGAGGCCAGCCGCAGCGCATCGTCGACCTCGGTGGCGATCCGTTCGACACGGCCGACCGTGGCCGCCCGCTTGGTCACCGGCGCCAGCAGCGGCGGATGGTCGAGCTCCTGCAGGCTGCCGGTGCCCCAGCGGTATTCCGGCGCCCGGCCACCGACGACGAGCAGCGGCGAGCCGTTGAACCACGCGCTAGTGACCGCGCTGATCCCGTTGGTCACCCCCGGCCCGGCGGTCAGGACCGCGAGGCCGGGGCGCCGGGTCAGCTTGGCGGTCGCTTCTGCCGCGAAGACGGCAGTCTGCTCGTGCCGGACGTCCACCAGACGCATCGGCTCGTCGGCGGTGACCGCCCCGTCGTACATCGGAAAGACGTGCGCACCCGAGAGGGTGAACATTGTCTCGATGCCGTGCGCGCGGCCGACCGCGACCGCGTGGTTCCCACCATGTCCCTCAACCATGGGCGGGACTGTACGAGACAGCCGTCAGTGCACCACCTCGGGGATGTCCCGCAGCCGCGGGTCGCCTCGGTCGGCGAAGTACTCGTCCGGGCTGGTGGCGTCCACGCCGTCCGGAACCCGCATCGCCCGGCACAGCAGCGTGGCGACCACGCACACGACCAGGTTGGCCAGCAGGGCCAGGAACCCGGCATAGATCGTCCACGTGGTGTCGAAGCCGATCTTGGACAGCGGGAAGGCCGACCCACCGAAGTGCTCCTTGACGATCTGGACGCCGTCGGGAGTGAACTTCTTCTGCTGGATCTGGAAGGTCGTCCAGAACCCGACGGCCATGCCCGCTGCCCAGCCCGCGATGAGGCCCCAGCGATGGA
>JBDUAP010000008.1:0-18624 GCA_040004585.1 Sporichthyaceae bacterium | reverse complement strand
CGCGGGAGAAGCCCCAGCCCATCTGGGTGAGGTCGTTGGTGCCGAAGGAGAAGAAGTCGGCGGCCTCGGCGATCTGGCCGGCCGTGAGCGCGGCCCGCGGGACCTCGATCATCGTGCCAACCAGCGCGTCGAGGTCCTGACCAGTCGCCTTGGCCACGTCGTCGAGGATCTGGAGAGTCTCTTCGCGGATCACCTCGAGTTCCTGAACGGCGCCTACAAGGGGAACCATGATCTCGACGTGCGGGTCCCCGCCGCCAGCCTTGCACTGCGCCGCGGCCTCGGCGATCGCCTTCACCTGCATGCCGAAGAGGCCGGGTACGACGAGGCCCAGCCGCACTCCGCGCAAACCCAGCATGGGGTTGGCCTCATGGAGCCGACGCACGGCGTCGAGCAGGGTCCGTTGGCGGGACACGTCCTCGCCGCTGCTCTCGCCGACAGCCACCTCGACCGAGAGGTCGGTCAGGTCGGGCAGGAACTCGTGCAGCGGTGGGTCGAGCAACCGCACCGTCACCGGCAGCCCGTCCATCGCGGTGAAGATGCCGACGAAGTCCTGGCGCTGCAGAGGTTCGAGCGCGTCCAGCGCCGCCTGCCGCTTGTCGTCGCCCTCGGCCAGGATCAGGTCCTCGACGAACTGGCGCCGCTCGCCGAGGAACATGTGCTCCGTGCGACACAGGCCGATGCCCTGCGCACCGAAGCGACGGGCCCGCTCCGAATCCTCCGGGGTGTCGGAGTTGGCCCGGACCTTGAGCCGCCGGGCCTCGTCGGCGTGGGTCATCAACCGGTGCACGGCCTGCACGAGCTCGTTGGCGGCGCCCTCGGAGTCCAGCGTCTCCGGGTCGATCTCACCCTCGAAGTACTGCACGACCGGCGAGGGCACCACGGGCACCTCGCCCAGGTAGACCGCGCCGGACGTGCCGTCGATGGATATGACGTCTCCTTCGTTCACCTGCGCGCCGCCACGCGCCTTGAACGTGCGGCCCTTGAGGTCGACCTCGAGCTCCTCCGCTCCGCACACGCACGTCTTGCCCATGCCCCGGGCCACGACCGCGGCGTGGCTGGTCTTGCCGCCGCGGCTGGTCAGGATGCCCTGGGCGGCGATCATGCCGTTGAGGTCGTCGGGGTTGGTCTCGCGACGGACCAGGATCACGTGCTCGCCCTTGTTCGCCATCTCCTCGGCGCGGTCGGAGTCGAAGACCGCCTTCCCGACAGCCGCACCCGGTGAGGCGTTCATCCCCTTGGCGATCTGCTTCTTGTCGATGTCGTCGGCGAAGCGGGGGAACATCAGCTGGGCGAGCTGGTCACCGGTCACCCGGGTCAGCGCCTCGTCGAGGTCGATCAGCCCCTGGTCGACCAGTTGGGTGGCGATGCGGAACGCAGCGGCCGCGGTGCGCTTGCCGACGCGGGTCTGCAGCATCCACAGCTTGTTGCGCTCGATCGTGAACTCGATGTCGCACAGGTCGCGGTAGTGGTTCTCGAGCTTCTCCATGATCGCCAGCAGCTCGTCGTACGCCGGCTTGTCGATTTTCTCGAGGTCGGCGAGCGGCACGGTGTTGCGGATGCCCGCGACGACGTCCTCGCCCTGGGCGTTCTGCAGGTAGTCGCCGTAGACGCCCTGCTGGCCGCTGGCGGGGTCGCGGGTGAAGGCGACGCCGGTGCCGGAGTCCATCCCGAGGTTGCCGAAGACCATCGAACAGATGTTGACCGCGGTCCCCAGGTCGGCCGGGATGCGCTCTTGGCGCCGGTAGAGGATGGCCCGCGGCGCGTTCCACGACTCGAAGACCGCGCGTACGGCGAGGTCCATCTGCTCGCGCGGCTCCTCGGGGAAGTCCCGGCCGGAGTGCTCGCGGATGATGCCCTTGAACGTGTCGACCAGGGTGCGCAGGTCGTTCTCGTCGAGGTCGAGGTCGTTCTCGGAGCCCTGCTTCTTCTTGGCGTCCTCGAGGGCGGACTCGAAGTGCTCGCCGTCGATGCCGAGAACCGTCTTGCCGAACATCTGGATCAGCCGCCGGTAGGAGTCCCAGGCGAACCGCTCGTTGCCCGACTGCTTGGCCAGGCCCTGGACGGACTCGTCGTTGAGCCCGATGTTCAGGACGGTTTCCATCATGCCGGGCATCGAGAACTTCGCCCCGGAGCGCACGGAGACCAGCAGCGGGTTGTGGGGTTCGCCGAGCCGGCGGCCCATCGCCTTCTCCAGCGCCTGTAGGTGGGTGCTGACCTCGTCGCGCAGCTCCGACGGCTCGTCGCCGGACCGGAGGTAGACGTTGCAGGCCTCGGTCGTGATGATGAAGCCCGGGGGGACCGGGAACCCGAGGTTGGTCATCTCGGCGAGGTTGGCACCCTTTCCGCCGAGCAGATCCTTCAGGTCCTTGTTTCCCTCGGTGAAGTCGTAGACGTACTTCGGCAAGGTCCGCTCCATCCGCCGCATGGGAGTCGCTGACAAGGTCGCTCGGGCTCGTAATCGGAGCCTACCCGCGTCCCGGCCTGCGGGAATCGGGCGCCAGGCCCGGGCGTTGTCGCAACATGCCTCTCACCGGAACCTACGAGCCAAGCCCGGACAAGCGCTCCCGCGAGCAGGTGGAGCTCTACGAGAGCTCCGGCGGCACGCAGGGGACGACCATGCGCGGCAAGCCGGTGATCATCCTGAGTAGCCGGGGCGCGAAGTCCGGCAAGATCCGCAAGACGCCGCTGATGCGGGTCGAGCACGACGGGAAGTACGCAGTCGTCGCCTCACAGGGCGGCGCGCCGAAGCACCCGACCTGGTACTACAACCTGGTCGCCGACCCGCTTGTCGAGCTCCAGGACGGTGCGGTCCGGCAGGACATGACCGCTCGCGAGCTGACCGGCGACGAGAAGGTGCGGTGGTGGGAGCGCGCCGTCGCGGCCTGGCCCGACTACGCCGCCTACCAGGAGAAGACCGACCGCGAGATCCCGGTCTTTGTGCTCGAGCCATGACGAGCTAGCGCTAGCGCACCGCCGCGTCGGCCACACAGAGCGTGGCCCACGGCAGCGCCTCCAGCCGCTCCAGCGGGATCGGCTGCTCGCACACGTTGCAGACGCCGTAGCTGCCTTCGGCGAGCTTCTCCTCGGCCCGGACCACCTCGGCCAGGGTGTCCTGAAGGCGGTCGTGCACGGCCACCTGCGAGAGCCGCTCGACAGCCATGCTGGTGCCGTCGCCGACGCGCTTGCCGAAGGAGATCCCGCCCTGGTCGTCCACCGGCGCCGACAGGCCGGCCAGCTCCGCCTCAAGCTCGGCCCGCTTGGCGGCGAGGGTGGATCCCACGTTTGGCGCCGCCGTACGGTCCTCGGTCATCCGGCCAGTCTGGCACCCAGGTAGCCGCGGGCCACCATGGTGACGAACTGGTGCACCGCATCCTCGTTCGGCGCCAGCGGGCCGGGCCGGAAGTGCGGCGAGGAGATCCCGCGCTGGACCGACTCGCAGGCGGCCCAGTCCTGCCGGTTCGTCCGGTCCCAGAAGTCCACGGCGTACGACGGGTCGATGCCCTCGTCGGGGAAATACCAGCTGCACTCGATCCGGGTCCGGCCGGGCGACAGCGGCTCTAGCCGGTGCGTCATCACGTAGTCGGGATGCAGCGAGAGCAGCATGTTCGGCAGCAGCCCCAGGTAGAGCACGCGGCGTGGGTCGACGCCCTCGAGGGGGTGACCGGCGCTGCGCCCGTCGTGGGACATCGTGTCGGCCCCGTCCCGCAGGTCCATGCACCCGCCGACCCACGCGCCGGGCAGGTCGTAGTTGTGACCACTCGCCGGCGGGCTGACTTGGCACAGCTCAGGGTGGATCAGCGGGCAGTGGTAGCACTCGTGGTAATTCTCGGTCGCGACCTTCCAGTTCGTCTCGACGACGTAGTCGTGTGACGCGAGCCGCACCAGGCCCTCGGGCGCGTAGGGCGCCACCAGGCCGTCAAGCGACCCGAGGTGCTCGGCGAAGCTGCCACCACGTGCATCCGCATTGATGAAGAGCCAGCCGTGCCATGCCTCCACGGGCAGACGCACCAGCCCGTGCGCGTCGGGATCGAAGGACGCGACGTCTTGCAGTCCGGGGGCCGCGATCAGGGAGCCGTCCAGTGCATAGCTCCAGGCGTGGTAGGGGCACACGATCGCCCGCTTGCCCGCCTCAGCTCCCGCCGCGAGCAGCTCGTGACCGCGGTGGCGACAGGTGTTGGCGAACGCCGCCGGCACGTCGTCATCAGCCCAGACGAGCAGCACCGGCACGCCGCCAACGGTCACGGCCTTCTGCGTGACCTGCGCGACACCAATCGGCCGCAGGTCGCGCGCTGCGCCGAGACACACCCAGGACGCAGCGAAGAAGTGCTGCTGTTCCCACGCAAATACGGCCGGCGAGGTGTAGGCCTCGGCCGGCAGCATCGTGCTGCTCCCGAATGGTTGCAGGGCGTCGTCGAGTGCGGCCGGGTCCAGCGGTGGCGCGGTCATCGCGACCTCGCGCGGCTCAAGGCCGAGCCGCGCCGGCTCCTGCGCAGGTCGGCCAGGACCTGCCGCACCGCGTTGCGGCCGGGGATGCCGGTGACGCCGCCGCCGCCGTGCGTGGCCGAGCCCGCCTGGTAGAGGCCGCGGATCGGGGTGCGCAGGTCGGCGTACCCCGCCGCGGGCCGCGCGTGGAAGAGCTGCGCGGCGGACAGCTCACCGTGGAAGATGTTGCCGCCGACCAGCCCGTACTCCGTCTCCATTTGGTGCGGACCGATCACCTGCCGGTGCAGGATCGAGTCGGTGAAGCCCGGCGCGACCTCGTCCATCCGGGCGACCACGCGATCGGCGTACGTCGAAAGCTCATCCGTCTGCGGTTGCGTCGACCACTCGTGCGGGACCCACTGAGTGAACATCGAGATCACGTGATGACCCTCGGGGGCGAGCGAGTCGTCGAACACCGAGGGGATGCAGATGTCGGCCATCGGCCGGGCCGAGGCGCGTCCGCCGACGGCGTCCTGGAAGGCACCCTCCAACTGGTCGAGGGAGCCGGCCAACACGATCGTCCCGCCGTGGACCTCCGCGTCGAAGCCAGGCTTGCTCGCGAACTCCGGCAACCGGTCCACCGCCAGGTTGACCTTCACCACACCGCTGCGGCTGCGCCACCGCTCGATGTCGTGGATGAAGTCGGGCGGCAGGGCGGCCCGGTCGACCAGCCGGAGGAACGAGATCGCGGGGTGTGTCGTGGTCACCACGACGGGGGCGGCGAGCTCCTCTCCGCTCTCGAGCACGACGCCGGTCGCCTTCCCGCCCGCAGTGACGATCTGGGCCACGCCGGCCGAGGTGCGGATCTCGGCGCCGAACGACCGCGCCGCCGAGGCCATGGCTTGGGTTACGCCCCCCATCCCGCCGCGCGGAAAGCCCCATGCGCCGGTCCGCCCGTCGCCGAGGTCACCGATGTGGTGATGAGCCATGACGTACGCCGTGCCCGCGGACCGTGGTCCGGCCCATGTGCCGATGATGCCGCTCACCGACAGCAGGCCCTTCACCTCCGCGGAGGTGAAGAACTCGTCCAGCAGATCGGAGATGCTCATCGTGAACAGGCGGGTGGCCTCGACGGATCGGCGCACGTTGAGCCCCTTCAGGCGGCGCAGGAGCTTGAGCTGACTGCCCAGATCAGCCAGTCGCCGGGATCCGAGCCGCGGCGGGATCTCACCGAGAAGCGGCCCCAGCACTGTCGCCAGGTCGACGATCCACGCGTCCCACGCCTCGATCGCCATCGCGTCCTTGTCCGAGAACTTGGCGATCTGCTCGCGACGGCGGAACGTGTCGTCGGGCAGCTGCAGATAGCGCCCATCCGGGTACGGCGCGAAGTAGGGACCCTGGGGGTAGACGTGGTAGCCGTGCTCTGCCAGCCGCAGATCCGCCACAAGTCCCGACGGCAGCAGGCTCACGACGTAGGACAGCGAGGTCACCGCGTAGTCGGGTCCGAACGGCCGCTCGGTCACGGCAGCTCCCCCGACGACCGCCCGCGCCTCGCACACGACCGTCCGCAAACCGGCGCGCGCGAGGTAGCACGCCGCCACGAGTCCGTTGTGGCCACCACCGACCACGATCGCGTCGTAGCGATTTCCGGCCATGCCCTAGCCGCCGGAGACCGCGAGCTCGGCGTCCGCGTCGAGCTGACCCCCGGCGCGGTCGTCGAGCCAGCCCTCGGGCAGGGCAACCCGCCGCGGTGACCCGAGCCGGCCCCGCGGCGCCCCGACAACCGCAAGCGGGAACGGCTGGGTGCCATCGAGGGTGGCGAGCAGCCCGTCGAGCTCGTCGCGGGTGGACACCAGACCGAGCTGCTGGCGAGTGTGGCCCCCTACCGCGAAGCCCTTGAGATACCACGAGACGTGCTTGCGGAACTCGCGCAGCCCCTTGTCCTCGCCCATCCAGTCAGCCATCAGCCCGGCGTGCCGGCGCATTACCTCGGCCACCTCGGCGAGACCAGGGTCCGGCCTAGCCGGGAGCCCGTCGAAGGCCCGCTGGATCGCCCCGAACAGCCACGGCCGGCCGAGGCAGCCACGCCCCACCACCACGCCGTCGCAGCCCGTCTCGCGCATCATCCGCAGGGCGTCGGCGGCCTCCCAGATATCGCCGTTGCCGAGCACCGGCACGTCGGTGACGGCATCCTTGAGCCGCGCGACCGCGGACCAGTCAGCCTGACCCGAGTAGGCCCGGGCGGCAGTGCGCGCATGCAGGGCGACTGCGGCAACGCCTTCGTCCGCCGCGATGCGGCCGGCGTCGAGGTAGGTCAGGTGCTCGTCGTCGATGCCCATCCGCATCTTCATCGTGACCGGCACCTGCCCGGCGGCGCGGACGGCAGCTCGCAGAACGGCGCGCAAGAGGTCGCGCTTCCACGGCAGTGCCGCACCACCGCCGCGACGGGTCACCTTGGGCACCGGGCAGCCGAAGTTCAGGTCCACGTGGTCCACCCGGTCCTCGGCGACCAACATCCTGACCGCCTCGCCGACGTAGTGCGCGTCCACGCCGTACAGCTGCAGGCTCCGCGGAGTCTCACCCGAGGCGAACTCGATCATGCGCATCGTCTCGGGGTCGCGCTCCACAAGAGCGCGGGTGGTGATCATCTCGCTGACGAAAAGGCCGCCGCCGTAGTCGCGGCAGAGCCGCCGGAACGGCGAGTCGGTGATGCCCGCCATGGGAGCGAGCACGACCGGGGGCCACACGGCGTACGGCCCGACTCTGAGCTCCTGCATGCCGCCCATGGTGCCAACTGCCGGCGCCGGCGGCGAACCGGACGCGTTGGTCAGCGGCTGATGGCGGTGCGCAGGACCTCGGAGAGCCGGTTGAGGTCGGGCTCCTGCGCCGAGGGCGACGTGGCGAGGATGAGCAGCCCCACCCGCGAGCCGAGCTGCACGACCATCTCCGACCACAGCCACGGGCTCGAGCCGGCGCCGTACTCGCGGCGACGGTCGAGCACGGTTCGGGCACCGAGGCGGACCGGCTCCACCACCACGGTCAGCGGGTCGTCGCTGCCGACGCGCTTCGACGGCGCGTAGCACGCACGGGCGATCGTGCCCATCCCGGTGACGAGGGCGGATGCCTTGGCCTCGCTGCTGTAGTCGAGCACCAGCGCGACGCCGGGTGCATCGCCCGGCCCGCGGTAGGTGCCCTCGAGCGCGTGCTTCGGCACCGGCAGCACCGGCGGGGACGACATTCCCACGCAGCCCAGCGGCACCACGGCTTGCACGACCTCCGTCGCGCCGCGCTCGCGGACCCATGCCCCGTTGCCGGTGTAGCCCTCGGCCACGTCACCGGGGTCGACGAACCGACTCCAGCCACGACCCAGGTCGGCTGCGTTGGGGACGCTGCGCTCGCCGAGCTTCCCGGCCGTCTTCGCGGGGATGACGAGCCCTGCGGCGTCGGTCGCCCTAGGGGTGGCGGTCGGCTGTGCCGGCTTGGTCGTCGTCGGTACGACGGGAATGGTTGCCGCTGATGTCGAGGTGCTCGCCGAGGGTGCCGAACGAGCCTGGGTGCCCGGCGCGGCCTGCCCACAACCGGCGATCGCGAGGACGCTGGTCACCGAGGTCACCGCGACCAGGATCCGCACGGGATCAACCTCCGTTTGCCGAGAAGTGCGGGTAGTCGGGGTGCGACCAGCGAGCACCCCAGGGCCAGCCCTCTACGCGCATGGCTCTCGCGATCACGCCGGAGGACACGATCATGCCCTTGCGCACGTTACGGCGGTTCAGATAGGTCTGTGACCCGGACGGGTAGACCCGACTGGAGGTGACGTACGGGTTCTCGTAGGTATTGATGTCGATCGCGTGGCCGTAGGAGTGTTGCGAGAGCCGGTAGGGGTTTCCAGTCACCTTGCGGCAGTTGAACGCGGAGGTGTTGTCCGCGGCCATCGATGAGACGTCGCTGCCCCGATAGACATCGGCCAGGCGCATCTTCCGGATCGGGAACCGGGCATCGAAAGCCCTCTTGAAGACGCGCTGCATGTCGTCGGCGGAGTTGATCCGCAGGACGATGTCGCCCATCTGTGGCACGCCCGCCCAGTCGTAGTAAGGCAGCCTCACCCGGCGCAGACCAGACGGGCCGACGGGGCAACCGGGCCGGTAGGTGTAGGGCATCTCTGCTGCGGCGACCGTCGTGACGGAGGGCCGCCAGGTGCCCGCGACGACGACGCTGCGCGAGCTCGTGTAGTAGGTGATGACGCCGCTGGCGAATTTGTTCCGGCGGCCGGTCGACAAGGCGTACTCGCTCGTTGTCGGGAGACCGAGGTAGGAGCGCGCTGCGCCGATCGCGAGGTACTTCTGCAGGATCGCGCCGTAGACCGCCTGGGCTCCCGTGGTCGCCGACCAGTAGATGCGTCCGCCGGTGAAGACGGTGGCCCGGCTGCCGCTGATGCCGCCGTACGCCTCTTCCGTCGTCGGCATCCCGAGTCGGCCGGTTGGGCCGCCGGCGGCGAGGTATCTCGCCAGGACCGCGCCCTGCACCGCGTGCGGGCCGGTCGCGGCAGAGGAGTAGACCCGGCCGCCGGTGAAGACCTGGACCACGGCATCGGGGACACCGGCCGGCTCGGCTGCAGCGGTCGGGTAGCCGAGCGTGCCTGCGGGTCCCCCGCCGGCCAGGTAGCGGTCACGCACCGGACCGAGCACGTCCCAGGCAACAGTCGCCGGTGACCAGAAGATGCTGCCGTTGGCGAAACCCTGGGCGCGGCCGCCGGGAACGTCATAGGGGCGGTCGTCGGGCGGCGGGAGCTCGGCGCCCAGCGGGCCGCCGTCGCCTCCCAGTGCCGTCCACCGTGCCTGGATCTCGTTGTCACCGGGCCGCCCGGCGGCCATCGCCGGGGGCAGCACGAGGACGCCGACCGCGGCGGCGATCGGCAGCGCGATGAGGCGCAGCAACCAGAAGTTCGCGACGAACATCACCCCTGAGTAGCCATCGGCTCACGCAAAGGTATTCCTGAAGGGCTGACTTCACCGGATTGGGGCGGATTGTCCCTCGTGTCGAGGCGACCTTGACACGAGTGCGGGGACTCAGGCGCCGACCAGGCGCTGGGCCAGCCAGCCCTCCACGGCGTCGAGCCCGACTCGCTCCTGCGCCATCGTGTCGCGCTCGCGGATGGTCACCGCCTGGTCCGCCAAGGTGTCGAAGTCCACCGTCACCGCGAACGGGGTCCCGATCTCGTCCTGACGCCGATAGCGCCGCCCGATGGCCCCCGCGTCGTCGAAGTCGACGTTCCAGCTCCGTCGCAGGCTTGCCGCCAGGTCACGCGCTTTCGGAGTGAGGTCGGCATTGCGCGAGAGCGGAAGGACCGCGACCTTCACCGGAGCCAGCCGGGGGTCGAAGCGCATGACCGTCCGCTTCTCCATCACGCCCTTGGCGTTCGGCGCCTCGTCCTCGGTGTAGGCGTCGAGCAGGAAGGCGAGGGTCGCCCGCGTCAGCCCGGCCGCCGGCTCCACGACGTACGGCGTCCAGCGTTCGCCCTTCTCCTGGTCGAAGTAGGTGAGGTCGGCGCCGGAGTGCTTGGCGTGCGCTGTCAGGTCGAAGTCGGTGCGGTTCGCGATGCCCTCGAGCTCGTCGAACTCCTTGCCGCCGAAGTTGAAGCGGTACTCGATGTCTACGGTCCGCTTGGAGTAGTGGGAGAGCTTCTCCTTCGGGTGCTCGTAGAACCGGAGGTTCTCCGCACGGATGCCGAGGTCGAGGTACCAGTTCCACCGCTCCTGCAACCAGTAGTCGTGCCACGTCTCGTCGGTGCCCGGCTCGACGAAGAACTCCATCTCCATCTGCTCGAACTCCCGGGTGCGGAAGATGAAGTTGCCGGGGGTGATCTCGTTGCGGAAGGACTTCCCGGTCTGCGCGATACCGAACGGCGGCTTGCGCCGCGACGACGTCATCACGTTGAGGAAATTGACGAAGATCCCTTGTGCCGTCTCCGGTCGGAGGTAGTGCAGGCCCTCCTCGGAGTCAACCGGGCCGAGGTAGGTCTTGAGCAGCCCGCTGAACTGGCGTGGCGGGGTGAAGGCGCCCTTCACCCCGCAGTTCGGGCAGTTGATGTCGGCCAGGCCATTTGCGGGCGGGCGGTCGTGCTTCTGCTCGTAGGCCTCGATGAGGTGGTCGGCCCGGAAGCGCTTGTGACACGACTGGCACTCCGACAGGGGGTCGCTGAACGTGTCGACGTGGCCTGAGGCGACCCACACATCACGGGCGAGGATGACCGCGGAGTCCAACCCCACGATGTCGTCGCGGCTCTGCACCATGGACTTCCACCACTGGCGGCGGATGTTCTCCTTGAGCTCGACACCCAGCGGACCGTAGTCCCAGGCGGAACGGGTGCCCCCGTAGATCTCGCTGCTCGGGTAGACGAACCCCCGGCGCTTGCTGAGACTGACGATGCTGTCGTTGCGGGCGGAGTCGTTCTTGCCCTTGCTGGCCACGGTTGGCTCCATCCGGCTGGCGGTCGGTGGCAAGCCCCGAGCCTAACCCTCCTCCGCTGCGCCGTAGCGGCGGTCCCGGCGCGCGTAGGTCTCGATCGCCTGCCACAGGTGGCGGCGGTCCACGTCTGGCCACAGCACGTCGAGGAAGACCATCTCGGCGTAAGCCGACTGCCAGATCAGGAAGTTCGACGTCCGTTGCTCGCCCGAGGAGCGAAGGAACAGGTCGACGTCGGGCAGACCGGGCTCGTCGAGGTAGCGCGCGACGGTGCGCTCGTTCACCTTGTCCGGGTCCAGCCGACCGGCCGCGGCGTCGCGGGCGATCCCGGCTGCGGCATCCGCGATCTCGGCCCGACCCCCGTAGTTGACGCAGAACTGCAACGTCAGGGTGGAGTTTCCCGCCGTGCGACGCTCCGCCTCCTCGAGCTCGTCGATCACGCTCCGCCAGAGCCGCCGGCGCCGGCCGGCCCAGCGCACCCGCACCCCCATCGCGTCCAGCTCGTCGCGCCGGCGCCGGATGACCTCGCGGTTGAAGCCCATCAGGAAGCGCACCTCGTCGGGTGAGCGCTTCCAGTTCTCGGTGGAGAAGGCGTAGGCCGAGACGGTTTCCACGCCGATCTCGATGGCGCCGTGGATGACGTCGAGCAGCGCGGCCTCGCCGGCCTCGTGGCCCTTGGTGCGCGGCAGCCCGCGTTGCTTCGCCCAGCGACCATTGCCGTCCATGACGATCGCCACATGGCGCGGCACCAGTTCCCGCGGCAGATCGGGCGGCCGGGCTCCCGACGGGTGTCGTGGCGGGGACTGGACCGGCGTACGACGGGCCATCAGGTGCGTTCGACCATGGGCAGCGATCGCAGCCCGCGCTCGAGGTGCCACTGGAGGTACGCCGCGGTCATCCCGCTCGCCTCGCGCCGGTGCCGGGCGTCGCTGCGGTCGACAGTGGCCCAGTCACCGGTCAGCAGCGCGCCCAGCAGCGCGAGAGTCTCGGGAGCAGGAGTCACCGATCCGGGCGGGCGGCAGCTGGCGCAGACCACACCGCCGGCCGGCACGTTGAAGAACGCGTGCGGACCAGCCCGGCCGCACCGGGCACATTCGTCGAAGGACGCGGCATACCCGGCCACGGCGAGGGACCGGAGGAGAAAGGCGTCGAGGACCGAACCGGACTCGTGCGCGGCCTCGGAAAGGATCCGCAGGCCACCGACGAGGAGCAGGAACTGCTGGACCGCTGGTTCCTTCTCCTCCGCGGTCAGTCGCTCCGCGGTCTCCAGCATGGCCGTCCCTGCGGTGTAGCGGCCGTAGTCGGCCGAGAGCCGGTCGGCGTGGCTGACGATGGTCTCCGCCTGCTGCACGATGTCCAGCGAGCGGCCGGCATAGAGCTGCAGGTCGACGTGGGTGAACGGCTCCAACCGGCCGCCGAACTTCGACCGGGTCCGGCGGACCCCCTTCGCGACCGCGCGGACCCGGCCGTTCTCCCGGGTCAGCAGCGTGATGATCCGGTCGGCCTCCCCCAGCTTCTGGGTCCGCAGGACCACACCCTCGTCGCGATAGAGGTGCACGCCCTCATTGTGGTGCAACGAGAGCGGGTTGCGGTCACATCCCGTCGCGGAGCCGACCGGAGCGTTGCCGCAGGACCGTCTTGGCGCCGCTCTTGTCGATCACCATCGTGCCCACTGTGGCGGGGTGGCGCCGGAACGCGATTCCCTTGGCGGGTCCCAGGCGGTCGGTGTTCCACAGATGGCCCGTGACGGTCCGCGCCCCCTGGAACTCTTTCAGCGTCAGCACGATGCGGTCGGGATAGACCGCGCCCAGGAGGTAGTTGGCCTGCCCCCAGGTCGCCAGCGCGCCGTGCACCACCTGGACGATGCCGTCCTGGGTCAAGGTGGTCATGTCGTGCATCTCGCCGGCGAGGTAGAGGTCGACGTCGTACCGGTCCAGCAGATGCCAGAACGCGGAGTCGGGCCCCTCGTCCATCATGATCTTCGAGGAGTGCCGGGACCGGACCGGACCGAGCACGGGTGTGTGGCCCTGCACGATGATGTGCTCCACGCCCTGGCGACGCGCGCGGCCGAGCACGCGGTCGAGCCATTTGAGCTGCCCACCGGAAACGGTGATGTCGACCCCCCGGGAGGTCGGACTGAAGACGTCGACCGTGACGAAGAGCGTGTTGGCGATTCGTACGGCGTAGGCGGTGTCCTCGAAGGCGGTGCCGACCGGGCGGATGGGGTAGCGGTGGCCGCCCGTCTCGGTGCGGGTGAATTCGGATGCCCACGCCTTCTTGAACGTCGGTACGGCGGCGAGCTCGAAGGAGCCCGCCGGCCAGGGGTTGTCGCCGATCTCGTGGTCACCCATCGCGGGAAGTGTGCGCAGTCCCCTCTTCTGGAAGCGGTCCGCCCACTGTCCGTAGTAGAGCTCGCCGGCGTTGGTGACGGCAGCCAGCTGCTCATTGCGTGTTCCGACCGGACCGAAGATGCCGGTGGCGGGGGCGACATCGATCCCCCAGTGGCCGTCGACCAGGTCACCAGCCACAAGTACGGCGGCCGGTTTCTCGGCCTGAACCTCGTCGAGGATGACGTCGAGCGCCTCCCGCCACGACTTGTTGATGCTCGTGGGGTCCCCGGGATCCCAGCCCTTGCCGGCCCGTACGCGCGTGTTGCCGATGTCGGTGTTGATGAAGTCCGGCATCGACACGAACGTGAACAACGGCGCCGACCCGGGCGGGGCGGCCGGGACGCTCGGGGCCGCCGACTGCGCCGGTGCCGCCCGGACCACCTCGGCTGCCGGTGCAGGCCCATGCGTCACCCAGACCCAGGAGGAAAGCCCGACCGTTGCCGCCGCGCCGGCTGCCAACCAGACCCTGGCAGGCAGTCGGACGACCGAATGGTCGAACGGCATGCTGCATCAGAGCACGCCGACACCTGCGGAACCGCACTCTTGACCCAAATGTTGGCCGGGCGCGTCAGCCTTGCTCTGCGCGGTTAACGGCTGAGATGACTGCCTTCAGTGATGCGGTGACGATGTTGGCGTCCACCCCGACGCCCCAGAGGATCCGGTCACCAACGGCGCATTCCAGGTAGGCCGCAGCGCGCGCATCTCCACCGGAGGACAACGCGTGCTCGACGTAGTCGAGCACCCGGACCTCGAAGCCGATCCGGCTCAGCGCATCGACGAACGCCGCGATCGGGCCGGTGCCTCGTCCGAGTAGCTCCTTTCGCTCACCATGCACCTGCACGGCGACGGTGAGCTCGTCGTCGACGCCCTCCGCCGATGACGTGTGGTGCTCGTCCAGGGCGAGCGGTGTACGCCCGGCGAGGTACTCGGTCTCGAAGGCCTCCCACATCTGCGCCGGGGAGACCTCTCCCCCGTCGGCGTCGGTGCGGGCCTGGATCACCTGCGAGAACTCGATCTGCAGCCGCCGCGGCAGCTCGAGCGCGTGCTCGGTCTTCATGATGTAGGCCACCCCGCCCTTGCCGGACTGGGAGTTGACCCGGATCACCGCCTCGTATGAGCGGCCGACGTCGCGCGGGTCGATCGGCAGGTAGGGCACGGCCCACTCGTGCTCCTCGACGGGGTGCCCGGCAGCGGCCGCGTCGCGGTCCATCGCCTCCAGGCCCTTCTTGATGGCGTCCTGGTGGGATCCCGAAAAGGCGGTGAACACCAGGTCCCCGCCGTACGGGTGCCGCTCGTGCACCCCGATCTGGTTGCAGTACTCGACCGTGCGGCGGACGTCGTCGATGTCGGAGAAGTCGATCTGCGGGTCGATGCCCTGGGAGAACAGGTTCAGCCCCAGCGTGACCAGGCAGACGTTGCCGGTGCGCTCACCGTTGCCGAAGAGACACCCCTCGATCCGGTCGGCACCGGCCATGAAGCCCAGCTCCGCCGCCGCCACCGCCGTACCCCGGTCGTTGTGCGGGTGCAGCGAAAGCACAACAGAGTCGCGGAGCGCGAGGTTGCGGTGCATCCATTCGATCGAGTCGGCGTAGACATTCGGGGTCGCCATCTCGACGGTTGCGGGCAGGTTGATGATGGTCTTGCGGTCGGGGCTGGGCTTCCACACGTCATTGACGGCATTGCAGACCTCGACGGCGAAGTCGAGCTCGGTGCCCGTGTAGGACTCCGGGGAGTACTCGAAGTAGACCTCGGTCCCGCGCACCGTGTCGACGAGCTTCTGGCACAGCTTCGCGCCCTGCACGGCGATGTCGACGATCCCCTCACGGGGCAGCCCGAAGACGACGCGACGCTGCAGCGTCGAGGTGGAGTTGTAGAGGTGCACGACCGCCTGCTTGGCGCCCTTGATCGACTCGAACGTCCGCTCGATCTGGGTGTCGCGGGCCTGGGTGAGCACCTGGATCACGACGTCGTCGGGGATCAGGTCCTCCTCGACCAGGACCCGGACGAAGTCGAAGTCGGTCTGCGAGGCGGCCGGGAAGCCGACCTCGATCTCCTTGTAACCCATCCGGACGAGCAGCTCGAACATGCGCCGCTTGCGCGCTGGGCTCATCGGGTCGATCAGCGCCTGGTTGCCGTCACGCAGGTCGACTGCGCACCACTGCGGCGCCCGCGTGATGGTGCTGGTCGGCCAGGTCCGGTCGGGGAGGTCAATCGGTGGGAAAGCGGAGTAGCGCGACATGGGCATTGAGGAGGGCTGCTGTTCGTTGTGCACGGTCATCACCTGTCATCAGCGGGTGGTTGCGGCCAGAGACGGCTCACTCCGCGACGGGGGGACCGGCCTAGGAGAGGCCCTCGTCGCGGCTACGAAGAAGCAGGCCGCTGCGCACAGGACGACTGTACGCCGATCGGGCTGGCCCTGCCCGCCGTACGGGCGAAAACGTCCGTATCCCGGACGCGTGGCCCGTTCCGACAATTCGGGTGACAGCGCCAGCATGGCTGGGCAGCCTGGGTCCTGTGGAGTTCACCCCGGTCGACCCGGCGTCGCTGGAGCAGCTGCGCGCCTGGCAGGACGTCACCGACGCGGTGCACGCCGCCGACGTCCCCGATCTGCCGCCGAGCCCGTTCGAGGAGCTGGTGGCGAGCGCGCGCACTCCCCGGGCCTCGGTCCGGGAAGAGCGCTTTCTGCTCCAGGACGAGAGAACGACGCTGGGGGTCGGGAGGCTTTCGTTCACGCTGCTCGACAACACCGAGCAGTGCGGCGTGCTGGTCGCGGTGCACCCGGCCTACCGGCGGCAGGGCTACGGCCGGGCGCTGTTCGACTTCCTCGCCGCCCGGGCGAGTGGGGAGGGACGCGTGCGACTCATCGGCGAGATCGCCGAACCGCTCGTCGATGGCGCGGCCGCACCCGGACCTACGTTCGCGACCACGCTCGGGGCCACTCGGGCGCTGGACGAGATCCGTCGCGTCCTGGACCTCGACGACCTCGACGAGGCACGTCTGGACGCCCTGGAAGAGGAGGCGCGCTCGCGCAGCGCCGGCTACGAGACGCTGTCGTGGATAGGACCCACTCCGGACGAGCTGATCGACGACCAAGCCCAGCTGATGGGCCAGATGTCGGTGGACGCACCGATGGGCGAGCTCGACTGGGAGCCGGAGGTGTGGGACGCGGATCGCCTCCGCGAGCTGGAGCGGCTGGTGGCCGAGCAGCGGCGCACCCGGCTGTTGACGGCAGTGCGCCACGGGGAGTCCGGTCGGCTGGTCGCGTTCAGTGCCATGGGGGTGTCCCAGCTCCAGTCCGACCCGGCGTACCAGTGGGACACCATCGTGCTGCGGGACCATCGGGGGCACCGGCTCGGCATGCTGGCCAAGGTCGTGAACATCCGGCTGCTGCTCCGGGAGATTCCGCAGGCGCGTCGAATCGTGTCGTGGAACGCGGAGACCAACACGCACATGGTCGCGATCAACAAAGCCCTCGGGTTCCGGCCGGTCGAGCGCCTCGCCGAATGGGTCTACGAGGTCGAACACCCGTGACCGGCGAGCTGCGTGTCGTCGAGCTCACCGGCGTGGCCCAGACTTCGTTGCGGGACGGTTTCGATCTGCGGCGCACGGTGCAACAGCACGACCTGCCGGGCGACATGCCGCACAGCTGGAAGTCCTTCGCCGCCCGTCCGGAATGGCCGTATCCCGGTTCGCAGGCGCCGATGCGCGTCTTCTACGACGGGCTCCAGGCAGTCGCCTGGTGTGGGCTGTCCCTGCAACAGGACGACAACCTCGACGTCGCCCAGGTGGAGCTCGACGTTCACCCCGACCACCGCGGCCGGGGCATTGGACAGAAGGTGCTGCAGCAGCTGACTCGCGAGCTGCGATCCGCCGGGCGCACCCGGTTCCTGTTCGAGGTTGCGATGGGCGGGCCGGGCGAGCGGTTCCTGCGCGCTGCCGGGGCGATCCTCGTCGTCGCCGACACCGAGCGGCGGCTCGTCATCAGCAACGTCGACGCGGCCGACCATGACGCGATGCTGGACGAGGCTCGGCTGGCGTCATCTGACTATGACCTCGTGACCTGGATCGGCGCGACGCCCGAGCATCTGCTCGAGGACACGGCCGTGCTGCACGCCCGGATGTCCACCGACCAGCCGCTGGACGACCTGTCGTGGGAGCCGGAGGCCTACGACGCTGCCCGGGTCGTTGCCCGGGACCGGATGATGGCCGCGCACGGGATGCGCGTCTACGCAGCGGCGGTCCAGGAGCGCGCGAGCGGGACGGTGGTGGGGTTCACCACCCTGGTCATCTACTCCGACGTCCCGGGCTTCGGCGACCAGTGGGAGACGATCGTGCTGCCGGAGCACCGCGGGCACCGCCTCGGCGCCCTGCTCAAGGTGGCCAACCTGCGGCAAGCCGTGAAGCACGAGCCCGGCCCCGAGGCGGTGCACACGTGGAACGCTGACTCCAATGCCCCGATGCTCGCCGTCAACGTGGCGATGGGCTTCACCCCGCTGCGCGAGTGGGGGCAGTGGGAACTCACGACCACGAGGGTGGTACATCAATGACACGGCAAGCGATATCCAGCGAACACGCGCCGCCAGCGCTTGGTCCGTACAGCCAGGCGATTGCGGCCGGCGGTTTCGTGTTCTGCTCCGGCACCGTCGGCATCGATCCGGAAACCGGAATCCCCGCATTCGGCATCGAGGCACAGACTGACCGAGCCCTTCGAAACCTTGCGGCCATTCTGGAAGCGGCGGGCACATCGATGGCTCACCTCGTGAAGACCACGATCTTCTACTCCGAGGTGGGTGACTTTGCGACGCTCAACGAGGTGTATGCGAGGCACATGCCCGACCCCCCGCCCGCGCGCTCCGCGCCGGCGAATGTCAAACTCCCGCGCGAGCTGCTGATCTCGATCGACGCCATCGCCGTGGTTCCGAGCGACAGTCAGCCGGGGCTGATGCCACAGTGAACCAATGTGGCGACCTTTTCCTGACGATGGGGCAGAAGCGGAGCCTCCGACTCGCGTAGAGGTCGATGGGGAGGTCTTCGACGTCTTCGCGAACCGCGACCGACCGGGCCAATACCACTTTGCATGGGTGTCCGGCCCCAACCCTGACTACGGGTTCAGATCAGGAACCTCCGACCGTCGGGCTATGAATAACGCCGACATTGAGTCGTTCATCCGGAACTTCCTGGAGCAGGTCGATCCCGAGACCGGTTACATCGACTAGACATGCGGTCATGCCGCGTCAAACGGCTGTCCGAGCGCCGTCACCGCGGGGCCGACTCCCCCAAGCCCGCGCCTCGGTGACACGAGCGCCTCACCTGGTGCCGACGCCGCCGGGCAACCTCGCGTTGCTATGTC
>JBDUAP010000197.1:0-5520 GCA_040004585.1 Sporichthyaceae bacterium | reverse complement strand
GGTGGAGGGCGAGGTCGACGTGACCGGCCTGCGCGTCCACGACCTGCTCGACTCGCCACGCGTCACGTCGTTCGAAATCCCCGGCAGCGACGAGCAGGAGCCCCTGTACGACGACGCCGGGTCTCCTGTCGGCCGGCTCCGGCGTCGCCGCTGGCCGCTCGTCGGGAGTCTCGAGGTGGCGTGCACCCCACTCCCCGACGCTACACGGGACGGTTGCCTCGCGGTCCAGGTCCGCGTGCGCAACACCGGATCGGGGGCAGCCGACGCAGACCGCGACGCGGCACTTCGGCGGTCCTTCCTCGGGGCGCACCTTCTGCTGTTCGCTCGCGGCGGGCAGTTCCTGTCGCTGCTCGAACCGCCGGACTGGGCGGTTGCGCTCGCCGAGGGGCGTGACAACTATCGCTGCTGGCCGGTGCTCATCGGCGAGAAGGAGGCCGAAGGCGGGACCTCGGAGACCGTCCTCGCCTCGCCGATCATCCTCTACGACTGGCCCGAGATCGCCGCGGCCAGCGCCGGTGAGCTCTTCGACTCCACCGAGATCGACGAGATCCTCACCTTGCGGGTCATGACGATGACCGACGAGGAGAAGCGACAGGCCAGGGCTACCGACCCCCGGGCCGGGGCGATCGTGGACCGCTGCGAGAGCATCACTCCGCGGGAGCTCGAGCGCCTGCACGGCGGCAGTTCCGAGGTCTCGCCCACCACGTTTCCCACCGGAGGTGCGCCCTGGTGGGACCCGGAGGCCGAC
Organism: Sporichthyaceae bacterium; assembly: GCA_040004585.1. Lineage (GTDB taxonomy): Bacteria > Actinomycetota > Actinomycetes > JACCUZ01 > JACCUZ01 > JBDUAP01. The sequence goes on along the minus strand of JBDUAP010000197.1, from coordinate 4,772 downwards.
GCCTCCGTGTCCCCCGGCACCGACAGCGTCGAGATCAGCGGCGTGGCGGTAGCCAAGGGCAGCGCCGTGCGGCTGCACCCCTCGCGCCGGGCCGACGCACAGGACATGTTCTTCGCCGGCCAGACCGCGAAGGTCGCCGGCGTGCACCACGACGTGGACGGCAACGTGCACGTCGCCGTCGTGCTCGACGACGACCCGGCGGCGGACTTGCACGAGTGGTATGGCCGGTTCCTCTACTTCGACCCTGCCGAGATCGAGCCGCTGGAGGCGCTGCGATGAGCGCCGGGACCGACAGCGCGCCGCGGATCCTGGTCGCCGGTATCGGCAACATCTTTCTTGGAGACGACGGCTTCGGCTCCGAGGTCGCCCGCGTGCTCGCCGCCTCGCCCCTTCCGGACGACGTGCAGGTCACCGACTACGGGATACGCGGGATGCACCTGGCCTATGACCTGCTGGTCGGCTACGACGCACTCGTGCTGGTCGACACGGTTCCGAACCGCGGATCACCGGGCACCATCCACGTCCTGGAGGTTGGCCCCGATGACCTCGGTGAGGGTGAGCTCGACGCTCACGGGATGCAGCCCACCGCCGTGCTGGCCAGTCTCGGCAGGCTGGGCGGAGCGCTGCCTCGCACCATCGTGGTCGGGTGCGAGCCGGCCACGGTCGAGGAGCAGATCGGGTTGTCCGCACCGGTGGCCGCCGCTGTCGAGCCGGCCGCGGCCACCGTGCGCGCTTTGCTCGCCCAGGACCTTTCCGTGGACATGCTGAGGAGGAAGGAGCACAGATGAGAGTCATTGGCATCATCACCACCATCGTGGTGGCAGTCCTCGTCCTTGTTGCCCTGTTCGTCGGGCTGCGGTCGATCCCCGATCTGAAGCGCTACTTAGCCATTCGCCGGATGTGACAGGAGTCGAAAGCCGTGCATGAGATCGGTTATTGCGACGGCGTGCTCGAAGCCGTGGAGCGACGCGCCGCCGGGCGCCGCGTCGTGCGCATCGGCGTGCGCATCGGAGCGCTGCACCGCGTCGTACCTGACGCCTTTGAACAGTCCTTCCAACACGTCGCTGCCGGCGGCGTCGCCGAAGGCGCCAGCACCGAGCTCACCACGGTCCCGGCCCGCGCCTCGTGCCGGCTGTGCGGCACGACGTTCGAGGCCCTCGAGACGCTGCCCGACTGCCCGTCCTGCAACAGCCCCGTCCTCGAGCTCGAGGGTGGCGACGAAGTTGTGTTGGAGTGGGTCGAGTACCACCCCGACCAGAACGACCCCTCGCTCCAGCCGGCGCTGCCGGTGCACGCCCACGATGTCGGGCATCTCCACGGTGGCGGAGGTGACGACCATGTGCCTGGGCATTCCCGGTGAGGTCGTCGAGCTGATCGCCGGCACCGAGGGTCAGCTTGCGATGGTCGACGTCCAGGGCGCCCGCCGGCCCGTCAACGTCGGGATGCTCGACGATGTCGGGCTCCGGCCGGGGGACTGGGTCCTGATCCATGTCGGGTTCGCCGTGGAAAAGGTCAGCCGCGACAAGGCCGATGAGGCGTTGGCTGGGCTGCAGCTGCTCGGTCGGGACAACACCTAACCGCTGTGACGAGAAGAGGCGACATGTCTGAGTCAGAGAGTGGAACGTCACCCGCAGCCGACGAGACGCCGGCCGAAGAGGTCGAGGTCACCAAGGAGTCCGACCCAGGGGTCGGCCCGTCGCACTACGCCGGCACCACTCGAGGTGAGGACCGAGGCGGCGCGACCGAGAGCGACGAGAGCGGGCGGGAGAAGACGGGCGAGGACCAAACGGGTCGCTCGCACGGCGAGTCGTCGGCCCGTGATGCGACCACGATCAACCCGCAGGAGGGCAACAGCTAGACCCGTCGGGTCGCTCAGCCGGGGCGGCCCAGCCGGGCCCTAGGGTGACGGGCATGCCCGGACCGCTCGACGGTGTCCTTGTCGTCGACCTCGCGCGCGCCCTCGCCGGCCCGCACGCAGCGATGATGCTCGGCGACCTCGGCGCGCGCGTCATCAAGGTGGAGAACCCGGACGGTGGCGACGACAGCCGCGGCTGGGGACCACCGTTCGTCGGTCCCGCGGACCAGCGCGAGTCGACGTATTTTTTTTCGTGCAACCGAAACAAGGAGTCGGTCACGGCTGACCTCAAGTCCGCGGAGGGCAAGCACCTGCTGACCCGGTTGGTGCGCCAGGCCGACGTGCTCATCGAGAACTTCCGCACCGGTGTCCTGGACCGCCTGGGTTTCCCGGTCGAGCGGCTGCACGAGATCAACCCCCGGATCGTCGTGCTGTCCATCTCCGGGTTCGGCCACGACGGCCCCGAGGGAGGCCGGGCGGGCTATGACCAGATCGCGCAGGGCGAGGCCGGCCTGATGTCGTTGACCGGCACCGGACCCGACGACCCGATGCGCGTCGGCGTGCCGATCGGCGACCTGCTCGCGGGCATGTATGGCGCGTACGGCGTGGTCGCCGCCCTGCACGAGCGCAATGCCACCGGTCGTGGGCAGGTGGTGCGCACGTCGCTGCTGGCCGCAATCGTCGGGGTGCACGCCTTCCAGGGCACGCGCTACACCATCACCGGCGAGGTGCCGTACGGCCAGGGCAACCACCATCCGTCGATCTGCCCATACGGGCTGTTTCGCTGTGCCGACGGCATGGTGCAGATCTCAGTCGGCAGCGAGAGCCTGTGGCGGCGGCTGGCCACGGCGTTCGACCTGCCGGTCGAGGCCCCCGGTTTCGCGACCAACGCCGAACGCGTGGGAAACCGTAACGCTGTCGTGGACGCCGTCAACGCGGCGTTCGCCGACCAGCCGCTGGCCGACCTGCTTCCGCGACTGGCGGGGCTGGGGATCCCCGCGGGCGAGGTCCGCACCCTGGACCGGGTGTACGACTGGGAGCAGACCCGGTCGCAAGGCCTGCTGGTCGAGGTGGACCATGCGACGGTCGGGCCGATCACCCTGCCCGGCCCGCCGCTGCGCTTCGACGACGGCGGCCGGATCATGCACACGGCCCCGCCAACGCTCGGTCAGCATGACGACTCGGTGCGCCGCTGGCTCGACGAGGTCGACGCAGCCGAGCGCTCCGGTGCTTAGCTGGGGTTGGCTCACCCTTAGAGTCGCGGCATGCGCGCGCTGATCGCTCTCGGTGGGAACGCCATGACCGGGGCCGACGGCAGCGCCACACCAGTGGACCAGGACAACGCCGTGTCCTCGGCGATGGAGCACGTCGCCGATCTGATCGCCTCGGGCGTCGAGGTCGTCCTGACGCACGGCAACGGCCCCCAGGTCGGCAACCTGCTGGTCAAGAACGAGCTCGCGGCGCAGGTCGTGCCGCCGGTGCCGCTGGACTGGTGCGGTGCGCAGACGCAGGGGACCATCGGCTTCCTGATCCTCGACTCCCTGGACAAGGCGCTTGCCGCCCGCGGCGTCGACCGGCGTACGGCGACCGTGGTCACCCGCACCCTCGTCGACGGGGATGACCCCGGCTTCAGCAAGCCCACCAAGCCGATCGGCCGCTACCTGCCCGAGGACGAGGCGAAGGTCCTCATGGAGCACGGCCAGACCTGGGAGTCCCGCGGCGACCGGGGATGGCGCCGGGTCGTCGCGTCTCCCGAGCCGCTGGAGATCATCGACGCGCCGGCGATCGGCCTGCTCGCCGACTCCGGGTACATCGTCGTCGGGGCCGGCGGCGGCGGCATCCCGGTCGTACGGGATCCCGACGGCACGCTGCGCGGCGTCGAAGCCGTGATCGACAAGGACCTCGCGGCGGCCATTCTCGGCCCCGCCGTCGGGGCCGACGTTCTCGTCATCGCGACCGACGTGGAAAACGCGGTGCTGTCTTACGGCACCCCTGACGCCGAGCCGATCGGCAACATCTGCGTGACGCACCTGCGGGCCCTCGCGGCCGAGGGGCACTTCGCGAGCGGCTCGATGGGCCCGAAGGTCGATGCTGTCTGCCGCTTTGTGGAGGCGGGCGGGAAGTACGCCGTGATCACCAGCCTCGAGCACATCGTCGACGCCGTCGCGGCACACGCCGGCACCGTCGTCGTACCCGAACCAGACCCCAACGGAGGAGAGTCCGATGCCTGAGCCCATCGAGGTCCACAAGGTTGCGCTCGAGAGCGTCTCTGATGCGTCGGGCCTCGCGCAGCTCATCGACAAGGGCACGATCGAGGCCGACCGGGTCATCGCCGTCATCGGCAAGACCGAGGGCAACGGTGGCGTGAACGACTACACCCGGATCATCGCCGACCGCGCCTTCCGCGAGGTGCTGGAGAGCAAGGGTTCCCGGTCGATGGACGAGATCAAGCAGATCCCGATCGTCTGGTCCGGCGGCACAGACGGCGTCATCTCGCCGCACGCGACCATTTTTGCGACGACGGACCCGGCTACCGCATCGAAGACCGACGAGCCGCGCCTTTCCGTCGGCTATGCGATGAGCGAGCAGATCCGGCCCGAGGACATCGGTCGGGTGCCGATGGTCGAGAAGGTCGCCGCAGGGGTGAAGGTCGCGATGGAGCGAGCCGGCATCAGCGACCCGGCTGACGTGCACTACGTGCAGACGAAAACGCCGTTGCTGACGCTCGAGACGATCACCGATGCAAAGAGTCGAGGCAAGGATGTCTGGACCGAGGACACGCTGAAGTCGATGGACGTGTCCAACTCGACGACCGCACTGGGCGTCGCGGTCGCCCTCGGGGAGATCGAGATGCCGCGTGCCGAGCAGATCCACAAGGACCTGTCGCTCTTCTCCGCGGTCGCGTCCTGCTCGTCCG
>JBDUAP010000196.1:0-5553 GCA_040004585.1 Sporichthyaceae bacterium | reverse complement strand
GGCTCTACTGCCGGGCTGACGACCGCGGCGACCCGGTGATCCAGTTCTCGCCGCCGCTGATCTGCGACCAGTCGCACTTCGACGAGATGGAACAGATCCTGCGCTCCGTGCTCACCGAGGCCTGGGCCCGGCTCTGAGTCCCGATTCCGAGCGAACCAGGGTCCGCCGGCTGCCGGAGAAGCAGGTCGAGGACCGAGCGGTCCTCGACGCGGTTCTCGACGCCGGCCGGGTCGCGCACGTGGCGGTTCTCGACGAGACCGGCCGGCCCTACGTCGTACCGGTCGGTTATGCCCGCGACGGCGAGCGCGTCCTGTTCCACGGGTCGACCGCGAGCCGGCTGTTCCGGTCGCTGTCCGCCGGCGCGGAGACCTGCCTGACAGTCACGGTGTACGACGGGCTGGTGCTGGCCAGGTCAACGTTCGAGTCCTCGATGCACTACCGGTGCGCGATGGTGCTCGGGCCCGCACACCCGCTTGAGGGGCCAGCGAAACTGCAGGCTCTGGAAGCGATCACCGAGCACCTGATGCCCGGCCGCTGGGTGGAGGCCCGCCATCCCAACAGCAAGGAACTGGCCGCCACGCTGGTGCTTGAGCTGCCGCTGACCGAGTGGTCGGTGAAGGTGAGCGACGGCCCGCCGGACGACGCGGTCGAGGACCTGTCCCGGGACGTGTGGGCCGGGGTGGTGCCGGTGCGGGAGACCTACGGCGAGCCGCAGCCCGCACCGGACCTGCGGCCGGGAACTCCGTTGCCCGGCTATGTGGGGAGCTGGGGGGCCGAGGGCCGGTCATGACCGACTACCGGAACCTGTCGTTCTGGCACGACTCGTTCCCCGGCGAAATCCACCGCCGTCCTGCTCTGCCCGGCGACCGCGATGCCGACGTATGCATCGTGGGTGCCGGCTACACCGGCCTCTGGACGGCCTACTACCTCGCTGCGGTGGACCCGTCGCTGCGCATCGTGGTCCTGGAGTCGGAGACCGCAGGCTTCGGCGCGTCCGGTCGCAACGGTGGCTGGTGCTCCGCACTGTTCCCGGCCTCGATGGCCGCCGTCGCGCGGCGCTCCGACCGCGACGCTGCACTGGCCCTGCACCGGGCGATGAGCGCGACCGTCGACGAGGTCGGCAGGGTCGCGGCGATGGAAGGCATTGACTGTCACTTCGACAAGGGCGGCACGATCGCGTTGGCCCGGACGCCCGTCCAGGTCGAGCGGGCACGGGCCGATGTCGCCGAGGCGCGAGCCTGGGGTCTGGGTGATGACGACCTGCTCTGGCTGTCCGCAGCGGATGCGAGCGAGTCGCTGGGCGCGACGGATGTCCTCGGGGCGACGTACACCCCTAATTGCGCCGCGATCCACCCCGCCCGGCTGGTGCGCGGGCTCGCCGATTCAGTGACGAGCCGCGGTGTGGAGATCTTCGAGGGCACCCGGGTGACGCGGCTGGCCGCGGGGCGGGCGCAGACGCCGTACGGCGTGGTGCGGGCGCCGATCCTGGTCCGGGCTACGGAGGGCTACACGGCCCGGTTGCCGGGTCTGCGCCGAGCGATCGCGCCGGTCTTCTCGCTGATGCTCGCTACCGAGCCGCTGCCGGCGACGTTCTGGGACCAGGTCGGGCTGCGCCGACGCGAGACGTTCACCGACCACCGGCACCTGATCATCTACGGCCAGCGCACGGCCGACGACCGGATGGCGTTCGGCGGCCGGGGCGCGCCGTACCACTTCGGCTCGGCGATCCAGCCGGAGTTCGACCGGGAGCCCGCAGTCTTCGCGGCGCTGCGCGAGGTGCTGGTCGAGCTCTTCCCTCGGCTGCGCGACGCGGCGATCACCCACACCTGGGGCGGCCCGCTCGGCGTGCCGCGCGATTGGTTCGCGTCGGTGGGCCTGGACCGCTCCACTGGTCTGGGTTGGGCCGGCGGCTACGTCGGGGACGGCGTGGGCGCCTCGAACCTGGCCGGCCGGACCCTCGCCGACCTCATCACCGGCCGCGACTCGGATCTGGTCCGGCTGCCCTGGGTGGGGCATCGGTCTCGGCCCTGGGAGCCCGAGCCGTTGCGGTGGCTCGGCGTCAACGCGGGACTTCGGGTGATGACTGGTGCCGACGATAACGAGCGGCGGACCGGACGACCCTCGCGGCGGGCCGCCCTGATGGAGCGGCTGCTCGGCCTCTGACCTCCCGTCGGCGGCGCGGCGCCGGTCGAACGCCTGGGAGGATGGCGACATGAGCACCGTGCCCGCGCCGGGCGGACCGACGTACCGCAGCTGCTTCGTCTGCACAGGCAACATCTGCCGGTCGCGCGCCGACCTCGGGCACCTGCGCGAGCTCGCCACGGTGCTGCACCAGGTGCAGCGGGCCTGTGGCGGGCTGCTCGACCGGGTCGTCGCGGCGCTCCCTCGCGACCGGGTCTGACCCGGTGGCCGTCGACCCGAGTGCACTGCCGACGCCGGCGCTGGATTTCCTAGCCGAGCGGCACCTGGCCACGTTGACGACGCTGCGGCCGGACGGCTCGCCGCACGTCGTGCCCGTGGGGTTCACCTGGGACCCCGGCGCCCGGGTGGCTCGCGTGATCGCGAGCCGGTCGACGCGCAAGGTGCGCAATGCGGCCCTCGGCTGTCCAGCCGTGCTGTGCCAGCTTGACGGCCGCCGGTGGCTGGCGCTGGAGGGCATCGCCTCGGTGGACGACGACGCCGACGCGGTCGAGGACGCCGTGCGCCGTTACGCGCAACGCTACCGGCAGCCGCGTCCGAACGCGGAACGGGTCGTGCTCGTCGTCGACGTGGTCCGGGTGCTCGGCGGCTCGAGCGTGCTGGTGCCATGACCGCGGCGTTCAGGCGCGCAGCGTCGACCGGAGCGCCTCGAGCACGGCTGGGTCCTCGATGGTCGACGGCACCGGCTCGTCCTTGCCGTCGGCCAGCGCCCGCATCGACCGGCGCAGGATCTTGCCCGACCGCGTCTTGGGCAGCCCGCTCACCACGTCGACGTTCTTGAACGACGCCACTGCCCCGATCTGGTCGCGCACGAGCTGGACCAGCTCGACCCGCAGCACGTCGGGGTCCATCTCGACGCCGGCCTTGAGCACCACGAGCCCCCGAGGCACCTGGCCCTTGAGCTCGTCGTGCACGCCGATCACGCAGCACTCAGCGACCGCCGGGTGCCCCGCGATCACCGCCTCCATGGAGCCGGTCGACAGGCGGTGACCGGCCACGTTGATGACGTCGTCGGTGCGGCCCATGACGAACAGGTAGCCGTCGTGGTCGATGTAGCCGCCGTCACCCGTCAGGTAGTAGCCGTCGAACGCCGAGAGGTAGGACGCGACGAACCGGTCGTCGTCGCCCCACAGCGTCGGCAGCGTCCCCGGTGGCAGCGGCAGCTTGATGCAGATCGCACCTTCGGCTCCGGCCGCGACCTGCGCACCGGACGGGTCGAGCACCTGCACGTCGTAGCCCGGCACCGGCACGGTCGGCGAGCCCGGCTTGATGGGCATCGGCTCCAGCCCCCGCAGGTTCGCCGCGATCGGCCAGCCGGTTTCGGTCTGCCACCAGTGGTCTACCACCGGCACGGAGAGCCGCTCGGTGGCCCACTCCCAGGTGTCGGGGTCGAGCCGCTCGCCGGCGAGGAACAGCGTCCGGAGCGACGACACGTCGTACGGCGCGAGCAGCTCGCCGTCCGGGTCCTCCTTCTTCACCGCGCGGATCGCGGTCGGTGCGGTGAACAGCGCCTGCACGCCGTACTCGGCGATGACTCGCCAGAACGCGCCGGCGTCCGGGGTGCCCACCGGCTTTCCCTCATAGAGCACGGTGGTCGCGCCGACGAGCAGCGGCGCGTAGACGATGTAGGAGTGGCCCACGACCCAGCCCACGTCGGAGGCCGTCCACCAGACGTCACCCGGGCCGATGTCGTAGATGTTGGCCATCGACCACTGCAGGGCGACAGCGTGCCCGCCGTGGTCGCGCACCACGCCCTTCGGCTTCGCGGTCGTCCCCGAGGTGTAGAGGATGTACAGCGGGTCGGTAGCCGCCACGGGGACGCACTCGGCCGGTTCGGAGCGCGCCACGAGTTCCTGCCAGTCGACGTCCCGCGGCGCGGTCATGGCGGCGGTGGCCTGCGGCCGCTGCAGGACGACCACGTGCTCGGGACGGTGCGACGACATCTCCAGCGCCCGGTCGAGGAGCGGCTTGTACTCGATCACCCGAGCGACCTCGATGCCGCAGGAGGCCGAGACGACGACGCGGGGCTTGGCGTCCTCGACCCGAGCGGCCAGCTCGTTGGCGGCGAACCCGCCGAAGACCACCGAGTGCACGGCCCCGAGGCGGGCGCAGGCGAGCATCGCGACGACCGCCTCGGGCACCATCGGCAGGTATACGACCACCCGATCGCCCTTGCCGACCCCGAGCGAGGCCAGCCCGCCGGCGAAGGTCGCGACCTCGGCCAGCAGCTGGGCGTAGGTATAGGTGCGCTTGGTGCCGGTCACCGGGCTGTCGTAGACCAGGGCAACCCGCTCTCCGGCGCCCGCGGCGACGTGCCGGTCCAGCGCGTTCTCACAGGTGTTCAGCACGCCGTCGGGGAACCATCGGTAGAACGGGGCGCGGCTCGCGTCGAGGACCGTCGACGGCTCGGTCCGCCACAGGATGTCCCGCGCCGCGTCGGACCAGAATCCTTCGACGTCCTCGATGCTGCGGCGGTAGGTCGCGCGGTAGTCACCCATGCCGGACATCCTGGCCCGATCGACCGCCGACGCGCCAGAGCCGGCGTGCTAGTCGGCCGGCATGCTCAGCGGCGGCTGCTCTTGCCGGGCACCGGCCTGGATGAGCAGCATCATCTCGACCACCCGGTCGAGGGTTTCGTCTACGGCGTCCTCCGCGTAGCCACCGCGCTTGGGCCGGAACGCCACCGTGCGCACGTCCGCGACGGTGAGACCGCCGACGTCCGTAGCGACCGATGCGATCGCGGCGTCCAGTGCCGCACCGACCCGGTCCAGGAACTCGTCGACGTCGTCGAAGGCGTAGCCCCGGCGGGGGAAGCGCACCCGTGGGAACCGGCGCATGTAGGGGGCAGCCAGCTCCGCGCGCAGGAACTCGGCCTCGGCGACCGGATCAAGCCGGCCGCGACGACTGGTCGCCGCCGCCAGCAGAACGGCCTGCATCTCCATCTCGTCCAGCACCTGGTCGACGACCTCGACCTGGTAGCCGCGGTGGACCAGCTCGAAACCGGTCCGGCGGATATCGGCCGCCGTGAGCGTTGGGATGGCGCCGTTGAGCGCCAGGTCGGCTCGGGTCAGGAAGGCATCGACCTGCTTGCGGTCATAGCCCTTCAGGAGCCCGTGCACGCGCGGGAACCGGTCTCCTCGCCGTCTGCTCACGACGAGACCGCCGCAAGTTGGCCGCAGGCCCCGTCGATCTCGCGCCCCCGCGTGTCCCGCACCGTGACGGGCAGTCCGTCCGCGCGCAGCCGGGCGACGAAGGTGCGCTCGACCTGCGGGTCGCTCGCCGTCCATTTCGAGCCCGGCGTCGGGTTGAGCGGGATCGGGTTGACGTGCACCCAGCCGCGGCCCCGCCGGTTCA
>JBDUAP010000195.1:0-5559 GCA_040004585.1 Sporichthyaceae bacterium | reverse complement strand
CGTACTCCTCCCGCGCGTCGACGACGACGGACTCCACCGCACCGCAGGCCAGGGCCCGTTCGCGGATGACCTGGAGGTCTTCGCCGCCCTGCCCGACGTCGGCGGCGGCGGCGACCACTTCGGCGCCGGTCCGTTCGGCGATCCAGCCGATGGCGACGGAGGTGTCGAGCCCTCCGGAATAGGCGAGCACGACGCGCGAGCTCATGGGAAATCTCCTTCGATAGTGGTGACGGACTTCTCGGCGAGCTGCAGCAGTCGGGCGGCCAGGGCCGCTCCCCCGGCCGGGTCCCGGCTGATCAGCAGCACGGTGTCGTCCCCGGCGATGGTGCCCAGGACGTCGGTGGAGCCGGACCGGTCGATCGCGGAGGCGAGGAACTGGGCGGCCCCCGGCGGGGTGCGCAGGACCGCGAGGTTGGCCGACGAGTCGGCTGAGACGAGCAGCTCGGCCGCGAGCCGGCCGAGCCGTGCACCGTTCTCCCCCGTCACCGGCGCGAGCCGCGGCGTCGTGTCGCCGCCCTCGGCCGGGACTGCATAGACAAGGTCGCCGTCGCTGTCGCGGATCTTGACCGCTCCCAGCTCGTCGAGGTCGCGGGAGAGGGTGGTCTGCGTCACGGCCACACCGTCGTCGGCGAGCAGCCGGGCAAGCTCTCCCTGGGAGTGCACCCGCCGCGTCTCGAGCAGCTCGACGATGCGACGGTGCCGCGCAGTCCGGGTCGGAGCGAGCTGTGTCATGTCTGCTCCCGCAGATCTGTCATGTCTGCTCCAACAGGTAGGTGAGCAGGGCCTTCTGCGCATGCAGCCGGTTCTCGGCCTCGTCCCACACGACGCTCTGCGGCCCGTCGATGACAGCGGCGGCGATCTCCTTGCCGCGGTAGGCGGGCAAGCAGTGCAGCACGATGGCGTCCTGCGCGGCCCGCGCGAGCGCTACCTCGTCCACCGCGTACGCGAAGAACGGCGCTGCCCGGTCCTCGGACTCGCCCTCCTGGCCCATCGAGACCCAGGTGTCGGTGGCGAGCACGTCGGCACCATCGACGGCGGCGGCGGCGTTGCGCAGGTGCGTCACCGAGCCACCAGTTTCGGCCGCGATGCGTTGGGCGGCCGCCAGGATCTGCGGGTCGGGGTCGTAGCCCGCGGGCGAGCCGACCCGCACGTGCATGCCCGCCACCGCACCGCCGAGGAGGTAGGAGTGCGCCATGTTGTTGGCGCCGTCACCGAGATAGGCGAGTGTCAGTCCGGCGAGGCGGCCTTTGTGCTCGCGCACCGTCTGCAGGTCGGCCAGGATCTGGCACGGGTGGAACGAGTCGGTGAGGGCGTTGACGACGGGCACCTGGCTCACCGCGGCCATCCGCTCGATCCGGTCCTGGCCTGCGGTGCGCCAGACGATCGCCGCGCACTGGCGGTCGAGCACCCGCGTGGTGTCCTCGATCGGCTCCCCGCGGCCCAGCTGCGTGCTCTGCGCGTCGATGACCAGCGGGTAGCCGCCGAGCTCGGCGACGCCGATGGAGAAGGACACCCGGGTGCGCGTCGAGGGCTTGTCGAACACCACGGCGACCGACCGCGGACCGGCCAGGGGCTGCCAGCCGAACCGGTCGGCCTTCATCCGGTCGGCCAGGTCGAGGACCGCTGTCTGCTGGTCCGGGCTCAGGTCGTCATCGCGGAGGAAGTGCCGGGTGCTCGTGCGCGTCTGCGTCATCTCAGGATTCCCCTCGGTCGGTGTCAGCCGGGGGGACGCTAGCGGTGTCGAGGACGTCAGGCAGTGCCGCGAGGAACGTGTCGGTCTGCGCGTCGGTGAGCACGAGGGGAGGGAGCAGCCGTACGACGTGCGGAGCGACGGTGTTGACGAGGAATCCGCGGTCCCGCGCCGCCGTCTCGACGGCCGCGGCGACCGGAGCAGTCAGCACGATGCCCAGCATCAGACCCGCACCGCGCACCTCCTCGACGAGTGGGTGCCTGAGGGCCGCAATGCCATTGCGCAGCCGGAGCCCGAGCTCGTCCGCCCGCTCGCGGAGGGCTTCCTTCTCGATCGTGTCCAATACCGCCAGGGCGGCCGCGCAGGAGACCGGGTTGCCGCCGAACGTGCTGCCGTGCTGACCGGGTGCGAGCAGATGCGCCGCGTCGCCGAAGGCCAGGCAGGCACCGAGCGGAAGCCCACCACCGAGCCCCTTGGCCAACGTGATCACGTCCGGCCGGACGTCGGATGAAGCGAACCAGGACCCGGTGCGGCCGAGGCCGGTCTGCACCTCGTCGATCACGAGCAGCGCGCCCTGCTGGGAGGTGGCCGCGCGCGCACTCGCCAGGTAGCCGTCCGGCGCTGGAACCACACCGCCCTCACCGAGGATCGGCTCGAGGAACACCGCGGCGGTCCACGACCCGACCGCTGAGCGAAGCGCCGGCCCGTCGCCGTACGGCACGAACGTGACCCCGCCCGGGAGTGGCTCGAACGGCGCGCGCTTCGTGGGCTGTCCCGTGAGTGCGAGTGCACCCATCGTCCGGCCGTGGAACGACCCTTCGGCGGCGACAACCGAGGGCCGGCCGGTGCGCCGCGCCAGCTTGAACGCCGCTTCATTGGCCTCGGCCCCGGAGTTGCAGAAGAACACGCGTCCGTCGCGGCCGGCCAGGTCAAGCAGGCGCTCGGCCAGCTCGGCGGCAGGCCCGTTGGCGACCAGGTTGGACACGTGCCCGAGGGTGGCGACCTGCCGGCTGACGGCCTCGACCACCGCGGGGTGCGCGTGGCCGAGGAGGTTGACCGCGATGCCTCCCACCAGGTCGACGTACTCGCGACCCTGGTCGTCCCACACGAGAGCACCGGCCCCGCGGACCAGCGCGATCGGCGGCGGCGCGTAGGTCGGCATGACCGAGCCGGCCCACCGGTCGAGCAGCCCGGTTCCCGGATGCAGATCGCTGGTCGGGCTCATGGCAGCACCTGGGTGCCGACGCCCTCGTCGGTGAAGACCTCGACGAGCAGGGCGTGCGGGACGCGACCGTCGATGACGTGCGCCTTGGCGACACCGCCGCGGACGGCCCGCAGGCAGGCCGCCATCTTCGGCACCATCCCGGTCTCCAGCGTCGGCATCAGGCTTTCGAGCTCGGCGGCGGTGATCGTGCTGATGACCTCCTCCGGGCCCGGAGTGGCGCCGGGTGACCACTCGGCATACAGGCCCTCGACATCGGTGAGCACGATGAGCTTCTCCGCGCCGAGCGCGACCGCGAGTGCGGCGGCAGCGGTGTCGGCGTTGACGTTGTAGAGCGAGGCACCGGTCCCTGCGGAACCCCGCGCAACGCTGGAGACGACCGGGATGCGGCCGTCGGCGACGAGTGCCGTCACGACGCCGGGGTCGACCGAGGCAACGTCACCCACCTGCCCCAGGTCGACCGTCTCGCCGTCGACGGTGACCGCGTGGGGCTCGGCGATGAACATGTTGGCGTCTTCGCCGGAGAGGCCGACGGCGAACGGCCCGTGGGCGTTGATCAGCCCGACGATGTCGCGCTGCACCTGCCCGACGAGAACCATCCGGACCACGTCCATCGTCTCCGGCGACGTGACGCGATGACCGGCTGCGAAGACCGACTCGATGCCGAGGCGGTCGAGGTGCGCGGTGATCTGCGGTCCGCCGCCGTGCACGACGACCGGGCGCAGGCCGGCGTAGCGCAGGAACACGACGTCCTCGGCGAAGGCGCGTTGCAGCGCGTCGTCGACCATGGCGTTGCCGCCGAACTTGATGACGACGGTCCGGCCATGGAACTGCTCGAGCCAAGGCAATGCCTCGACGAGGACACCGACCCGCTCAAGCGCGGCGGCATGGCGGCTGCTCATGTCGAGTACGCCGAGTTCTCGTGCACGTAGGCCGCGGTGAGGTCGTTGGTCCATACCGTGGCGTCGGCGTCTCCGGCGGCCAGGTCGATCGTGATCGTGACGAGGCGGCCGGACAGGTCGACCTTGGCCCGATCCTCGCCCGCGGCACCGTCACGGCAGACCCAGACGCCGTTGAGCGCCACGCCGAGCCGGTCGGGTTCGAACACCGCACCGGTGGTGCCGACCGCGGCGAGCACCCGCCCCCAGTTGGGGTCCTCGCCCGTGATGGCGCACTTGAGCAGGTTGCTGCGAGCAACAGACCTGGCCACCTCGACGGCGTCCGGCTCCGACACCGCATTGACCGCCTCGACGGCGATCGTCTTCGTCGCACCTTCGGCGTCATCCACGAGCTGGCGGGCCAGGTCTGCGCAGACGGCGTGCACGGCCGCGCCCAGCTCGGCACCGTCCGGCGTCACGCCGGACGCGCCGGAGGCGAGCAGCAGCACCGTGTCGTTGGTCGACATGCAGCCGTCGGAGTCGACCCTGTCGAACGTGGTGGCAGTGGCGGACCGCAGCGCGCGGTCGAGGTCTGCAGCTTCGGCCTGCGCGTCGGTGGTCAGGACGACGAGCATGGTTGCCAGGCCGGGCGCGAGCATCCCGGCGCCCTTGGCCATGCCGCCGACGGTGACGCCGCTGTCCGTGGTAACGACGGCCTGCTTGGGCAAGGTGTCGGTCGTCATGATCGCGCGGGCTGCGTCGTCGCCACCGGAGGCAGACAGCAGGGCGACGGCTGCGTCGACACCGGCGAGGAGAGCGTCGATGGGGAGCCGCTCGCCGATGAGCCCGGTCGAGCAGACCGCTACGTCGGTCGCCGAGAGCTGCAGCTCCGCAGCCAGCCACTCCGCTGTGGCATGGGTGTCCTGGAACCCGGCCGCGCCGGTGCACGCGTTCGCGCCACCCGCGTTGAGCACCACGGCGTCCACTCGGCCGTCGGCGAGCACCTGCTCGGACCACAGCACCGGGGCGGCCTTCACCCGGTTGCCGGTGAACACGCCGGCAGCGGACCGCACCGGGCCGTCGTTGACGACGACGGCGACGTCCAGGAGGCCGACCGACTTGAGCCCGGCGGCGACACCGGCTGCCCGGAAGCCACCGGCGGCTGTGACGCTCATGGCGCCACCCCGGCGACAGGCAGCCCGACCGTCTCGTCCAGGCCGAGGGCGAGGTTGGCGTTCTGGACCGCCTGACCGGCGGCGCCCTTGACGAGGTTGTCCAGGGCGCTGACGACAACGGCTCGGCCGCTGTGCAGGTCGGCCGCGACCTGCAGGTGCACGCTGTTGCTCCCCGCCGTCGCCGCGGTCGTCGGCCAGGCCCCTTCCGGCAGCACGTGCACGAACGGCTCCCCGTCGTACGCCGTGGCCAACGCATCGTGCAGGTCGGCCGTGGACAATCCCTCCGCGAGGCGCGCCGTCGAGGTGGCCAGGATGCCGCGCGGCATCGGGGCGAGCACGGGCGTGAACGACAGAGACACCGGCGACCTGCTGATCGAGCTCAGGGCCTGTTCCATCTCCGGCGTGTGCTGGTGCACTCCACCGGCCTTGTAAGCGCGCAGCGATCCCATCACCTCGCTGCCCATCAGGTCTGGCCGCGCGGACCGACCCGCGCCGGATGTGCCCGATGCGCCGACCACGACCACGTCGCCGGGTGCCACCAGTCCGGCCGCGAGCAACGGGGCCAGCGCAAGGGCGACTGCGGTGGCGTAGCAG
>JBDUAP010000194.1:0-5570 GCA_040004585.1 Sporichthyaceae bacterium | reverse complement strand
CATGTACCGGGGGATCGGCGGCGATGCTTGTGTTCCCCGGATGCCGTCAGGCACTCAGGCGCAGGGGAACCACTGCGCCCCAGCGACCGCGTGCGCACGTTGCTCGGCGAATCGGCGATGGACCTGAGTGATGGCGGTCTGGAGGGGAAAGATGTCGCGGGTGACGAGTTGGGTCGGGGTGGTCGGCGCTGACCGGGTGCCAGTAGACACCATGGGCGGTGACGGTGATCTCGAGAATCAGGGTCTCGACGGTGAGCTCGATGCCGTGATCGGCCGATCCTCGGTGAGCGAGTGCGCGAATCACCTGATGGTCTCGGGTAATCCCGAGGGACAGGAGAAACAGGCGGAGCGGTTCGACCGTGTGGGTCTGTTCGAATGGCAGCGTCGCCGCGACCTTGACTGCGAACCCCTCCTCTTGTGCGATTCGGATGCCCGCCACGGCGCGGTCCCATGAGCCCTTGCCGCCATGCTGGTCGTGCACATCGCTTGTGGTGGAGTCGAGGCTGATCTGCAAGGTCAAGCGGTCGCGGTTCATGCGGCGGAGGGCATCGAGCCTGCGCCCGTTGAACAGCATCCCGTTGGTCAACAGTGTGGTCGGAAGGACGGCGGTGCAGGTAGGACCACTTACCTTGGCCGCGACACAACACAACACAACATGTCACGGAAACGTAAGGAGCGGTGCGAGGCGCCGCTCAGCGTGCTGCCTGTGCCAGCCTCCGCTTCTGTGGTCGAGGCCAAGTAGGAAACAACTGGGCCTCGACGAGGCTAGAAAGCCGCACAAAGAGCTCGGCACGGGGACGACGCGCTGGACAACAGGTTGTTGCACGGCTGCCCCCGCGACGCGGCGGTAAACGCGTCTCTGGCGTCAGCAGCCGCATATGTAGCGCTCCTGCCGTCGCCGAATACCGTCGTTCGGTCATCGGTATGGTCATTGCGTCATGGTGTTTCGGCCGCCGCAACACCCTCTAACGCGTCGGTTTCGCCGGCTCCGCCCAGCCCGGCCAAGTCCATGTAGTCCCAGCTCGCGAAACCTCTGCGCGAACCGGGTGGTGGCGAAGGCCGATGCCACCCGGCATGCGTCGTCGATCGTGTCGACGTCGAGCAGCTCGTGCAGCATCTCGACCCGCGCACCCGCCATCCGCAACGCCACGGCGGTCATCACACACGTATCGTCGCGCGACATGGGCACGTCGACCAGCCGATCCACGTAGCCCGCCGCGGTGGTGGCCAGGCCCCACCAACCACCGTCGGCCGCCGGTCCGAGTGCGGCGATCACTACGCCGACGGGCGGGTCCGACGCGGCAGCGACAAGCGTCAGCAGGTCATGACCGTTCACCTGAGGGGTGTCAACGCCGACCTGGCAGACGACCGCGTCACGTCCCCATAAGGTGGCGGCGTCCGCGTGCGCGTTGACCAGCCGTTCGGCAAAAGTTTGGCCACGTTGGAAGACCATCGACCACGAGCGCAGCCGCTCACGAATCTCATCGCAGCGTTCAGCATCCGCAAGTTCTCCGGTCATCGCGACCAGCCGGCGATGGGGCTCGGTGACGCTCTCCACGGCGTCGATCGTGTCGAGCAGTGATGCTGCCGCCAGATCGGCTGCTGCGACGGCGCCAACATTGCCGGCCAGCCGGGTCTTCACCTGACCGGCAACGGGTGCCTTCGCGACAACCAGCACGTGCCCGGTCATGGCAGCATCCGGGCGAAGTCATACGTCGTACGGAGGCTTCCCCGGACGGACCCTGACACCTTCGACTTGGTGCCCTCGGCCCGCGGCCGATAGCGGATGTCGTGCTCGGTCAGCACCCAACCAGCGCGTTGCGCCTTGACGAGGAGCTCGACGGGATACCCGAACCGGCGGTCCTGAAGGTCAAGGTCGAGGAGGTCCTGGCGGCCGCACACGCGCATCGATGAGATGTCGGTGACGGCGAGACCAGTACGACGGCGAAGCAAGGCGAGGACCGCCGCGTTGCCCCAGCGGGCATGCCACGGCCAGACCCCGGGTGCCACCGGACGCCGCCGACCAACCGCCATCGTGGCGCGCTGCTGCTCGACATCGTCGAGGAGGGCAAGCAAGTCGTCAGGGTCCATCGATCCGTCTGCGTCCATCACGGCAACGCAAGGAGCCGTCGCGGCCTCGATGCCGGCGTGGACGGCAGCGCCGTAGCCGGCGTTGTGCTCGGTGACGACAGTCGCTCCATGTTCGCGCGCAACGTCCGCGGTCCCGTCCCGAGATCCGTTGTCCACGACGATCACCGAGAAGAGCGCGGGCACCCGGGCAAGCAACGGCGGCAGTGCCGCGGCCTCGTCACGACAGGGAAGGATGAGATCGCACCGTTTTGGCATGGCCCAACCGTACGGGACCAACGAGCGGTCCCAACCGGTCGAGGCGCTTACGGAACTGTGACAGGTCAGGTCGTGCGTCGGAACCAGACTATTCGGTGCCGTTGTGCTCGGTGGCGAGCGCCCGAGGCCCTGACGAATCGCGGTGCTTACCCAGCGATCCAGCCAAGTGCTGTAGGACTCGGACGTTGGGACGGCCTTGAGCAGCGCATCCCCGGCGAATCCCACGACGTCCATGGGTGTGGGCGATGATGAGCGGCGGCACCAGGTCGTTGCGTTGCCGCGAATCCGCCGCAGCACCGCTCGAGACCAGCGGGGGCCACTCCCCGATACCGAGCTGACGCAGCCGGGTGATGAGGTACCCGACCAGCACGACTTCTTCGAATATGACGTTCTCCTCAGCGGCCAGACACAACACTGGAGGCGGCCGCGGTTGCCGGTCAAGCCGTTCGGCACAACGGTCGCGTTGGTGTTGAGAGCCTCGCCAGGCAGCACAGGCCTGGGCGCAAGGATGCCGATAGCGGGCGGCGAGAGCCGTTACCACGCGAGGTCGCTAGTCCGGATTCGATAAGCCAGCCCCATCATCGCCTGGGGCATCTTGGCCCGGCAACGGTGCGTTGTGCGTCTATGCGACGTCGAGCGTTGCGGCCACACAAGGTGTCCGGAACTACCAGATTCTCCAGTCCTGCGGTGCATCAACACAGTGGGCGCAGTTGATGCGGCAGTCGCGTGGATGGCGATTCCGCGACGCGCGTTGGTACACCGAGAGAGGATAGCCCCGTGCTCGACGCGATGTCCCCTGCCCGACGCCGATTCTTCGTCGGCGTTCTCGGTCTCGTGGCTGCCGTCGTCGTGGTGGCCATTCTCGGCGCCATCGTCGGCCGCAAACCGGCCGTCGACCCGGTCGGCCAAAACGAGCGACCTCGTTGCTGGACAAGGAGGACCCGGAAACACTGGAGGCGAGGTGTTGGTTGCCGAGCAGCAGCGAGCCGGTGATGTAGGCGGTGACAGCGACGACCAGCACCGTGAGCAGGACGAACGCGATCACGCTGACGAGTTTGGCGACGAGCAGTCGGGTGCGTCCGACGGCCCGGACCAGGACGTAGCGCATCGTGCCCGCCTGGGCTTCACCCGCGATCGCCTCGCCCGCGAAGACCGCGACGGCGGCAGGCAGGAAGAGCGGCAAAATGATGGCGATCGCGGCCAGTGGGAAGAGTGTGCCGTCCGACAGCACCGCGGACAGGAACGCCGGACCGGTGCCCGGGCGCGGGCCCAGATTGGTGCGCGACAGCAGCACCGCGACCGGTGTCGGTAGCGCGTCGATCAGCGCGATGGTGATCCACATCCGCCGGCTGCGAATCATCTTGTTGAGCTCAACGGCGATCATGGGTTCCCGATCCGGTCGGAGCCAGGCTCGGTGGCCGCGAGCACGATGTCTTCCAGGGTGTGACGTTCGGGTGCGAGCTCCTCCACCCGGACCCCGGCCCGGACCAGCTGGGCGTTGAGGCGCGCGGCGTCGCTGACGCGGATGAGCAGGCTGTCGTGGTCGTGGTACTCGACCTGGCCGTCCAATAAGGCACACGCCTTCGCGACGTCCGGGGTGCGGATGAACAACCGGCGGGTCGGCTGCTTCAGTGTGTCGAGCTCGTCCTGCAAGACGAGCCGGCCGCGGTCCAGGACCCCGACCCGGGTGCACAGCTGCTCGACCTCCGCGAGCAGGTGGCTGGAGAGGAAGATCGTCGTCCCCGCGGCGTGCAGCCGCAGCAGCAGGGTGCGGATCTCGCGAATCCCCTGCGGGTCCAGGCCGTTGGTGGGTTAGTCGAGGATGAGCAGCCGCGGCGTCCTCAGCAGCGCCCCTGCCAGCCCGAGCCGTTGACGCATGCCGAGTGAGTAAGCCCGGGCGGGTCGGGCGTCGACACCGCCGAGACCGACTTGCTCGAGAGCCTCGTCGACCCGGTGTCGGCGGGTCCATCTGGCGCCCGCAGGCCCCATGGCGTCAAACAGCGCGAGGTTGGCGCGCCCGGACAGGTGCTCGTACGCCGCCGGGCCTTCGACCAGCGCACCGACCTGCGGCAAGACGGTCCGGGCAGCGACCGGCATCGGCTCGTCGAACACCGTGATATCCCCGGTTGTGGCCAAGACCAGGCCAAGCAACATCCGCAGCGTGGTGGTCTTGCCGGACCCGTTGGCCCGAGGAAGCCGTAGATGTCGCCCTCGTTGACGGTCAGGTCCAGGCGGTCAACCGCAACGATCCTCCCGAAGCTTGGTCAGCTGGCGCGTCGTGATCATCGCAGCACCGTCCGGGCCTGCTGAACGTCGTGCGCTGCCTGAATCAGGGTGTCCTCGGTGACGGTGCCGGCGATCAACCAGCCCCCGCCGTAGTACGGGAACTGCGTCAGGAGGATGCCGAGCGGACCCACACTGAGCACATCGCCCTCATCGATCAGCCGGACCCCCGGCGTGATCTCGAGCTGCTCGCGCAGTGGCTCGGCTGCCCCGTCCCACAGGGGGATAGCGACCAGCTGGGTGACGCCCCGCCCGTAGACGCCCACCGCGCCCAGCCCTGCCGACCTTGACCGGCTGAGCCCGGCAACAGTGTGCGGGGGAACCAGCGGGGCGAACTGGTCGGCGGCGTCCGCGACGTCGATGACGTCGTCGAAGCTGAAGTCGGCACCCGGTGGCGGCTCGAACGCGGTATCGGACGCGCTCGGGCGGGCGGCGGAGAACTGCATGAACTCCGACGTGAAGGCGGCGGTCTTGTCACCCTTGGCGTAGACGGCGAGCCGCAACGGTATTCCGCTGTTCGGGTCCACCCAGAGGTCGACGTGGTTGATGCTCGACTGCGGCGCGGTGGGGGTGAGCCGCAGGCCGGGTGCATCGCGGCCGGCCAGGTGCTCAGCGGGCAGGCGCTGGAGCTCGCTCGTATCGACGTCCTTGAGGAGCCGACGGCCCAGCTCCGGCGGCAGCAGATCAGACGTTCGTGGAAGCCGGATGTCAGGGTCGTGCATCCGCACCGCGCGGGCCTTCTCGTAGTCCCAGACCGTCGTCCCTCGCGCATCGTGGAACAGATCGGTCTCCCCGGTCGCAAAAACCTTGTCGACACGCCAGTCGTCGGGGCCGCGCCACCACACGCGCATCCGGGTCCGCTGACCGAAGAGGTCGCCGACATCGGTGAACCGGTCGGCGACCGGCAGCTGCAACGTACCTAGCGTCTCGACATAGCCGGA
>JBDUAP010000193.1:0-5573 GCA_040004585.1 Sporichthyaceae bacterium | reverse complement strand
AATGCCACCGAGCGCATAGCCGGCAGCGCCTCGGTGATCACCCGCAGCCCGCCGGGCAGCACGGTACGGCGGATCGTGCCGCCGTACCGTCCTGCCGAAAGCGTCTGGGTCGACCCGGGCTGTTGCAGCCCGGCCGGGCGCATCACGCGCCGGGAGACTCAGCCGGGGCTGCACCCGCGGTCGACGCTGCCAGTGGCTGCGCGTCGGGCACCGGCACCAGGCTGATCTTGCCCCGGGCGTCGATCTCGACGATCTCGACCTGCAGTTTGTCACCGACGTTCACGACGTCCTCGACCTTGCCGATGCGCTTGCCGTTGCCCAGCTTGGAGATGTGGACGAGGCCGTCCTTGCCCGGGATCAGCGAGACGAACGCACCGAAGGCAGTGGTCTTGACGACCGTGCCGAGGAAGCGCTCGCCGACCTTGGGCATCACCGGGTTGGCGATCATGTTGATCCGGTCGACCGCGGCCTGCGCGGACGGGCCGTCGGAGGCCCCGACGTAGATCGTGCCGTCGTCGTCGATGCTGATCTCGGCACCGGTCTCGTCCTGGATCGAGTTGATCATCTTGCCCTTGGGCCCGATGACCTCGCCGATCTTGTCGACCGGGATCTTGATGGTGGTGACCCGCGGCGCGTAGGGACTCATCTCATCGGGGCCGTCGATCGCCTCGGCCATCACCTCGAGGATCGCCAGCCGGGCGTCCTTGGCCTGGGCGAGCGCCCCGGCCAGGACATCGGAGGGGATGCCGTCGAGCTTGGTGTCCAGCTGCAGCGCGGTCACGAACTCCTTTGTGCCGGCGACCTTGAAGTCCATGTCGCCGTAGGCGTCCTCAGCGCCGAGGATGTCGGTCAGCGCGACGTACTCGGTCTTGCCATCTACCTCGTCACTGATCAACCCCATCGCGATGCCCGCGACCGGCGCCTTGAGCGGCACACCGGCGTTGAGCAGCGCCATCGTCGAGGCACACACCGAGCCCATCGAGGTCGAGCCGTTGGAGCCGAGCGCCTCGGAGACCTGGCGGATGGCGTACGGGAACTCCTCGCGGCTGGGCAGCACGGGCATGATCGCCCGCTCGGCCAGCGCGCCGTGCCCGATCTCGCGGCGCTTCGGTGACCCGACCCGGCCGGTCTCGCCGGTGGAGTAGGGCGGGAAGTTGTAGTTGTGCATGTAGCGCTTGCGGGTCTCGGGCGCCAGGGTGTCGAGCATCTGCTCCATGCGCAGCATGTTGAGTGTCGTGACGCCGAGGATCTGCGTCTCACCGCGCTCGAACAGCGCCGAGCCGTGCACCCGCGGGATCACGTCGACCTCGGCCGAGAGCTGCCGGATGTCGCCGAGACCGCGACCGTCCATGCGGACCTTGTCGCGCAGGATGCGCTGGCGGACCAGCTTCTTTGTCAGCGCTCGGACGGCACCGGAGATCTCCTTGTCGCGACCCGGGAAGGTATCGACAAGCTGCTCCTTGGCCTGCTCCTTGACCCGGTCGAGTGCTTCCTCACGCTCGAGCTTGTCGGCGATGGTGATCGCGTGGCTGACCGCATCGCTGACCGCGCTGGAAACCGCCTCGAGCACGTCGTCCTGGTAGTCGAGGAACTGCGGGAACTCGCGGGTCGGCTTGGCGGCCGCCGCGGCCAGCTGGGACTGCGCGTCGCACAGGGTCTTGATGAAGGGCTTGGCCGCCTCCAGACCGGCGGCGACGATCTCCTCGGTGGGGGCGGTCTTGTTCTCGTTCTTGACGAGGTTCCACGCGGCCATGGTGGCCTCCGCCTCGACCATCATGATCGCGACGTCGTCACCGACCACGCGCCCGGCCACAACCATGTCGAAGACGGCACGCTCGAGGTCCTCGTGGGTGGGGAAGGCGACCCACTGGTCGTCGATGAGGGCGACGCGGGTGGCACCGATCGGGCCGCTGAAGGGAAGGCCCGAGATCTGGGTGGACAGCGACGCGGCGTTGATCGCGATGACGTCGTACATGTCCTTGGGGTCGAGCGCCAGGACGGTGATGACGACCTGGACCTCGTTGCGCAGGCCCTTGACGAAGGACGGGCGCAGCGGGCGGTCGATCAGGCGACAGGTGAGGATCGCGTCCTCGCTCGGGCGGCCTTCACGACGGAAGAACGAGCCGGGGATCTTGCCCGCGGCGTACATCTTCTCCTCGACGTCGACCGTCAGAGGAAAGAAGTCGAACTGCTCTTTGGGGTGCTTACCGGCCGTGGTGGCCGACAGCAGCATGGTGTCGTCGTCGAGATAGGCGGCGACCGCGCCGGCGGCCTGGCGGGCGAGCCGGCCGGTCTCGAAGCGGATGGTGCGCTTGCCGAAGCTGCCGTTGTCGATGACTGCTTCGGACGTGTGGATCTCTGGACCCTCCATGGGTCACTCTCCTCTTGTATCCGAGGAGCAGGCGGGCGACGGCGCAATCGGGATCTCGTTTGTCCCGGAAGCCGGTCTTCGATGGAAGCCCACGAGGCTGCGGTGCAGTCTGGGAGGCCACTACCGAGGACCGGTACGTCGAGGCGAGCCGCTCCTTGCAATGGGTTATTCAGTTGTCCGTGCTTGTCGGAGCTGGGGGCGCAGCGTTGGCTGCTGATGGTGCGGAACTAGCGGCGCAGGCCGAGCTTCTCGATCAGCGCGCGGTAGCGGTTGATGTCGGTCTTGGCCAGGTAGTTGAGCAGCCGGCGACGGCGACCGACGAGCAGGAGCAGACCACGGCGTGAGTGGTGGTCGTGCTTGTGCTCCTTGAGGTGCTCGGTGAGGTCGCTGATGCGGCGGGACAGCATCGCGACCTGGACCTCGGGAGACCCGGTGTCGGTCTCGGCACTGCCATGCTCGGTGATGATCTTCTTCTTTGTTGCGGTGTCGAGCGGCACGGAACTCCTTTGGATGGTCTGCTGAGCTCCGCCCGGTCTGGTTCACGGGCGGAATATGTCACTCACGCCGTACGTACGGCAGCCCTCAGGTTAGCAGCCGGGAGCGCGCAGACCCCAATCGGCGCCGCTCAGTCAAGCGTACGGCGGCGCAGCGCCAGGTAGGCCGCTCGGACCCCCACCGCGGTCTCCAGCTCACGGATGATCCCGGTGAAGAACTGCTCCCGGTAGGTGGCGTCGGTGACGGCGTAGACGGTGAAGTACAGCCCCGAGAATGCGGCCAGGAAGATCGACACGTGCAGCAGTTCTTCGGACAAGCCCAGGTGACCGAGCAGCGGCGGGGCCGGAGCCTGCTCGCCGACCCAGGTCTCGATCACCCGGTCGTTGATCGCCACCCGCCCGAAGATGAGGAAGAACACCCAGACCGCCATCGAGAGCAGCAGGACCTGGGCGATCTGGGCAATCAGCAGGACCAGCAGCAGGTTGACCCGCTGGCGCCGCGTGAGCGGCTCGGGCTGGACGTCGTCCAGCTCGGCCTCCAGGTCGGCGAGCGGGGTCCCGGGTAGGGCGCGGCTCACGACATCCGGGCCCATGTCGTCGTTGACGGCCGCCACCTCCTCAGGGAGGCGGGCAAGCAGGAACGCCACGGCCAGGGCTCCGAAGAAGGCCACCGACAGCCAGAGGACCGGCCGGGACAGCGCCGAGGCGACCTGCCAGACCTCGGTGTTGATGAAGAGGAACGTCATGAACAGGAGCAGCATCGGCAGTGCGCGGGTAACGAGCGGGAAGAGAGATCCGAGCTCCTTGGAGGTCCGGCGCAGCGCCCACCGGGCGATCGGGCCGACGTCGAGGATCTCGGCCGCCGCCACCACGGCGAGGACAGATGCATCGACGAGAAGGGTGCCGAGCGCCCAGTCGCCGTCCCGGCGTAGGGCGAGTACGACGGCGGCCGGCCCGATCACGAAGACGGTCAGCTCCACGACCCCCACCCGCCGGGGTCGCTCCATCGCCTTGCGGTGCCGGAACAGGTTGGCCAGTGCCCAGACGGCCAGCAGCAGGACGAGCCCGATCCCGGAGTAGAGCAGCCGCGTCGTCCACGGCTCGTCAGCCGGCACCGCGAGCAGCAGGGAGCCGAAGTAGGCCAGCACGAGAACCGCGAGCGAGCGGCCATGGACGAGCTCGTTCACGTCGATGGTGCGGTCCTCGACGAAGAACGGCAGCCCCCGTCGTACGAACCAGGTCTCGGTCTCGCGGACCGCCCGCTCCCGTTGCTCGGGGGTCACGTCAGGATCTCGCGGGCGCGGCGGCAGTCCTCGGCCATCTGCACCTTCAGCGAGTCGACGTCGTCGAACTTGACGGTCTCGCGGAGGCGCTCGGCGAAGTCCAGGGCCACGTGCTCGCCGTACAGCTCGAGGTCGTCGCGGTCCAGGACATATGCCTCGACGCGGCGCGCCTTCCCGTCGAACGTCGGGTTGGTGCCGATCGAGATGGCGGCCGGCAGGCGGTCGCCGGACGCGCGGGTGAGCCAGCCGGCGTAGACCCCGTCCGCGGGGACGGCACTGACATCGTCGGGGCCGAGGTTGGCCGTCGGGTAGCCGAGCTCGCGGCCGCGGTGGTCGCCGTGCACGACAGTGCCCTCGACGCGATGCTGGCGGCCGAGCGCCTTCTCGGCTGCGACCACGTCGCCCTCGGCGAGCCGGTCGCGGACGTAGGTCGAGGACCAGGTGGTCTCTCCCCCGGCGAGAGGCACCGGCACAACGTCGAACCCGTACGACGTGCCGAGCTCGCGCAGCAACGCCACGTCGCCAGCCGCCCGGTGGCCGAAACGGAAGTTCTCGCCGACATGCACTGCCTTGGCATGCAGCACGTCGACGAGGACCTCGCGGACGAAGTCCTGCGCGCTCTGCTGGGCAAGGGTGGTGGTGAATGGCAGCACCAGCACGGCGTCGACGTGCTCCTCGGCGAGCAGCTGGATGCGGTGGTCGAGTGTGGCCAGGGCGGGCGACCTGCTGTCGGGGGCGACGACAGTCATCGGGTGCGGGTCGAATGTGACCACGACCGAGACGGCCCCGATCTCGCCCGCGTGCTTCACCACGCCCGCGATGACGTGCCGGTGGCCTCGGTGGACGCCGTCGAAGACGCCGATGGTCGCCACCGACCGTTCGACGCCGTTGACCTCGTCCAGCGCTCGCCAGACCTGCACGGTGTCCTTGCCTCCTTCGGATGATCGCGGCCCAGCGTAGGGCTGACGATGCTGCCCGCTCGCGGCGATCGCCGGCGAAGGCCGTAGGGAGCAGGAGTCGCCTCGGATGGCCGGACAAGATTTGTGATCGCTTTGTTATCTGTGTCCGGTGGATAACCGGTGCGCGGGAACCGGAACTGTCGGTGGTCGCCTCTAGCGTGATCGGCATGTCGAACGAGGTGCTGGACTCGCCGGGTGTCGTGGTCGACGACGCCGCGGACCTCGACGACGAGTGGTTGTGGGAGCAGCGCGGCGCGACGCTGGTGCCGGCGGTGGAGTCGGGGCGCTGGCTGGTGGATGCCGCTCTGGCCGAGGGGCCGAGCCCGGTCACGGCCGGACTGCTGGCGGGGCTGGACCCCCGCGAGCTGGACGGGGAGACCCGGGTGGATCTGATCCGCGCGTGGGCCCGGGTCGCCTCCTGGGTCGACGCCCAGCAGCAGGTCGCGCTCGCCGCGGTGGTCGAGGC
>JBDUAP010000192.1:0-5595 GCA_040004585.1 Sporichthyaceae bacterium | reverse complement strand
CTTCGTGGCGAACATCAAGTCCCAGCTCAAGCGCATCAAGACCAACGAGAAGGCGCGCCAGCGCAACAAGGCCGTCAAGTCCTCGTTGAAGACCTCGATCCGGCGTTTCCGGGCCGCCGCCGAGGCCGGCGACAACGCCAAGGCGCTCGAGGCGCTGAAGACGGCCACCCGCGAGCTCGACAAGGCCGCCAGCAAAGGCGTCATCCACGAGAACCAGGCCGCCAACAAGAAGTCGGCAATGGCCAAGCAGGCCGCCGCACTCTGAGCGTTCTCAGCGCTCCCCGCGCGATCGGGCGATCGTGACGACCGCCCGCTCCAGCGCGTAGACCGGATCGGTTCCGGCACCCTTGATCTCGGCGTCGGCCTGCGCCACAGCCGTGATCGCACCCGCGACTCCCTGCGGTGACCACCCCGCCCGCTGACCGCGAGCCTTGCGCACCATGAACGGCGCGAGGCCCAGCTCGCGAGCCAGCTCGTCATCGCGCAGGCTCTGGGGAGCGCTGCTCACCCGCGCCAGATTGCGCAGCCCCATCGCCAAGGCCGCGTTGATCGGCACCGGGTCGACCCCGGTGGCGAGCGCCTGGCGCAGCAACCGCAGCGCGTCCTCGCACCGCCCCTCGATCGCGGCATCAGCGACGTTGAAGCCGCTGGCCTCGACCCGGCCCCCGTGGTAGCGCTCGACGACGGCGACGTCGACCACCCCGCTGGTGTCAGCCACCAGCTGGCTGCACGCGTTGGCGAGCTCGCGCAGGTCGCTGCCGATCGCGTCGACCAGCGCAGCAGCAGCCTCGCCGGTGATCTTGCGACCCGCCTCGCGGAACTCCCCCAGCACCAGCTTGACCTTGTCGCTGTCCCACTTGACCTGCTTGCACTCGACGACCGCGGCACCGGCCTTGCGGGCCGCGTCGAGCAGTGATTTTCCTTTGACGCCACCGGTGTGGACGAGCACCAGAGCGGTGTCGTCGGCCGGGTCGAGCAGGTAGGCCCTCAGCTCGGCAGTGAGCTCCTCACCGGCGTCCTGGACGTCGCCGACGACGATCACCTTGCGCTCACCGAAAAGCGACGGGCTCGCCAACCCGGTCACGGTGCCCGGCTCGAGGCCGACCGCGATGAGGTCGCGAACTTCGGTGGCGTCGTCGGCGGCGCGGGACACCCGGACCACCGCGGTGACGGCTCGGTCGCGCAGCAGCTCCTCCGGTCCGACGACGACGGTGACGGACGGCGGTGGAGCAGCGGCGGTTTGCATCACGGCTCACGCTACCCGCCGCTGGTGACGAGCCGGAGCCGCGCGGCAGGCCCGACGACAGCGAGCGAGCCGTCCTGGTCAGTGCGCCCGACGACAGCACCGGCGCGAACCAGGGCGGAGAGTGTGGACGCGGCGGGGTGACCGTAGTCGTTTGCCGCTCCGACGGAGACCAGGGCGACCCGGGGCTGGGCCGCGTCGAGCAACCGCTGCTCCTGTTGGGCCGAGCCGTGGTGCGCGACCTTCAGCACGTCGACCTCGGGCACGGGCCAACGCGCCATCAACGCGCGCTGGGCCGCCGGTTCGACGTCTCCCGTCAGCAGCATCCGGACATCGCCCCGCTCGACGAGCAGGACCAGGCTGGCGTTGTTGGGCGTCGAGCCCTCCCCCTCGATGATCCGCAGCGGCCACACCACCTGCCAGCGCAGCGGCCCGACCCGGACCCGCTCCCCCGCGACCGCTCGCGTCAGCGGCACCGACGCCTGCCGGGTCCACCGGATCACCTGCGCCAGCTCGGGGGCCGGCTCGTCGTACGGGCCGATCTGGACCTCGCCCACCGATCTGCCCCGCAGCACGCCCGGCAGCCCCTCGACGTGGTCGGCGTGCAGATGCGTGAGTACGACGAGGGCCACCCGCTCCACACCGAGGTCGCGCAGGCACCGGTCGACCAGGCGCGGGTCGGGCCCGGCGTCGACGACCACCGCTCCGGCGCGGCCGGCGTCGAGCACGAGCGCGTCGCCCTGACCCACGTCGCAGGACACCATCAACCAGCCCGCCGGCGGCCAACCGGGCGCGGCGAACCGCACCAGGCCGCCGACCAGCACCACCGCGACGCAGCCCGCCAGCACCCGTGGGCACTGGGCGACTCGGCGCCCGAGGAGCACGCCCGACACCAGCACTCCGGCGAGCGCGACGGCACCCCACACGGTCGATGGCCAGTCCACCGCAGCGTCGGGCACGGCAGCGGCCCGTTGCGCGACCGACACGATCCACCAGGCGGGCACGCCGGCCAGCCACCCGAACACACGCGCGGCCGGGTCGGAGACGGAGCCCGCGATCGTCGTCAGCACGCCGAGCACGGTCGCGGGCGCAACCGCGGGCGCCACAAGCAGATTCGCCGGCACCGCGACCAGGCTGACCTGCCCGGAGAGCAGAGCGATGACCGGAGCGCACGCGACCTGCGCCGCGGCAGGGACGGCGACCGCCTGGGCCAGCGGCCCGGGCACCCCCTTCGCCCGCATCCACCGGGCCCAGCCCGGCGCTATCAGCAGCAGCCCGGCGGTGGCCAGCACCGACAGCGCGAAGCCGTAGGAGCGGGCCAGCCACGGGTCGAGCAGCAGCAGCGCGAGTATCGCGGCGGCCAACGCCGCCAGGCTGCCGCGACGCCGCCCGGTCACCAGAGCGGTCAGGCCCACCAGGCCCATCGCCGCGGCACGCAGCACCGACGGCTGAGGTCGGGCGAGGACCACGAACCCGACCAGGGCGAACATGCCCAGCACGGGCAACCACCGAGCGCGGACACCGAGCCAGCGCCCGACGTACAGCGCGAAGCCGACGACGATGACCAGGTTGGCGCCGGACACGGCAGTCAGGTGGGTAAAATAGTCTACCTGGCATGGAAGCAGTAGGGGTCTACGTCCGGATCTCCTCCGACGTCGCGGGCGAGGGTCTCGGCGTGGCTCGGCAGGAGACCGACTGCCGGGCGCTTGCCGAGCGGCGCGGCTGGCCGGTGGCTCAGCTCTACGTCGACAACGACACCTCTGCCTTCTCGGGCAAGGCTCGCCCCGCGTACAAGCGCCTGCTCGAGGACATCAGGACCGGCCGCATCGACGGCGTCATCGCCTGGCACGGAGACCGACTGCACCGCTCCCCCACCGAGCTCGAGCGGTTCATCGACCTGATCGAGGCGACAGGCTGCCAGGTTGAGACGGTGCAGTCCGGCCCCATCGACCTGGCGACCCCGTCCGGTCGGCTCAACGCCCGCGTGGTCGGTGCGTTCGCCCGGTACGAGAGCGAGCACAAGTCCGCCCGGGTGCGCCGGAAGCTGGAGCAGAACGCGATCGACGGCAAGCACCACGGCGGCTCGCGGCCCTACGGCTGGCGGGACGACCGAATCACGGTCCGGCTCGACGAGGCCGCGGTGGTCAGGACGGCCGCGGACCTGCTCGTCGCCGGCAACAGCGTCAAGGCGATCGTTCGGGCACTCAATAACGTCGGGGCGCGGAACACCCGCGGCGGCGCATGGCGCGACGTGACAGTCCGGTCCATGCTGCTGCGACCACGCAACGCGGGGCTGCGCCAGCACCACGGCGAGGTCATCGGCCCAGGACAGTGGGAGCCGATCCTCGACCGCGATCAGTGGGAGCGTGTCCGGGTGAACCTCACCGACCCGGCGCGGCGTACCAACCCGGGCAGTGCCGCGCGCGTCCATCTACTTACGGGCGGCATCGGCCTATGCGGGGTTTGCGGCGCGCCGCTGCGGATCGGGAAGGGCAAGGCCTACAAGGGCGTGTCGAAGGACGTCTACCGCTGCAGCGCCCGGAGCTGCGTCTCGCGGGACAAGTCCTTCCTCGACGACTACGTGTCCGACGTCGTGCGCGCACGGCTGGCGCGCCCCGACGCCGCCGCCCTGCTCTCACGCGGCGACTCGGTTGCGACAGTGAAGGCGCGCGCCGATGTCGAGACGCTCCGGTCCCGTCTCAGTGTCGCCGCCGCCGACTTCGCGGACGGCACGATCACCGCCGAACAGCTCCGCACCATCACCGGCCGGTTGCGGCCACGCATCGACGCCGCGGAGCGACTGCTCCCGTCATCGACGCCGGACGTCGGTGCACTCGAGCAGCTCGTCGGCGCCGAGGACATCGAGGCCCGGTGGGCAGCTCTGGACGTGTCGGTGCGGCGTCAGATCGTCGCGCTTCTGGTGACCGTGAAGGTGATTCCGGCCCGGCGCGGGCATGGCGGGTTCGATCCTGCGGCCGTGGTCATCGAGTGGAGGACGACGTGACCGAGCGACCGCCGGACGCCGGCTGGTGGGACGGTTCTGAGGAGAACCGGCACGGTCGCCACCCGCGCCAGGATGCGAAGGCGGTGCGTGACGCCGCCAGGGATGATCCGGGCACCCGACTCTTGATCTTCTGCCACCGCCACAAGCCTGCTGCCCTGACCGGGTTCGTGACGCGCCGGCGAGGCGACCTCGTCCTCGTCACAACCGCGGCGTTCCCCAACGGCACGCCCCTCGCTCGGGCTGCGGCAGTCAATGTCCGATGCCCGCGATGCCCACGCGCCGAAAGCGTGAGTGCTGCTCGGCTCATCGAAACTGCCGACCGGCTGCAAGGCCGCGCGGTCGACCTCGACACGCTGGTTACCGACCCGAAGGCCCTGGATCCGCTAGGCTGAGATCAAACTTCACATGTAGCCCAACGGCCACGCCGAACCCCCCGCGCTCTTGGGCAGCGCTTCCCATGAGGGGTTCGCTGCCATGCTCGGATCTGAGTTGCGCCAGAAGCGCGCCACGCTCGCATCGAGAACCGCTGCCGCCAAACGACGGCCACATGACGTACTGACCCACGAGGCCGTCGAGCGGGCGCGCGTCGAGTACCGGGTCGCTTCACTCGCCGACCACATCAAGAGGACGGTCGAAGCCGCTCCGGCGCTGGCCGCCGAGCAGCGCGACCGGCTCGCCACCCTGTTGCGCGGCCAGGTGACCTCGTGAACGGCAACAGCCGCCCACAAGGGGCGGCCGCTGAGAGCCCGGCTGAGGTCTCTGCCTATAGGGTACCGCGATCGTCGGACAATCAGACGGCGGACACCGCGGTGATCGCCGCCGCTCTCCGTTACGCCGCCGCCGGCTGGCCGGTGTTCGCCCTGTCGTCCACCAAGGCGCCGCTGAAGCTGTGCGGGTCCTGCCCGCCGCACGGCCTCGACCACGACGGTGAGGCCTGCCCCTGCCTGACGTGCCACGGCTTCTACGCCGCGTCGACCGACATCGAGGTGGTCACCGCGATGTTCACCGGCTACCCCGACCGCCTGGTCGCCATCCGCACCGGCGCACCGTCCGGGCTGGTCGTCGTCGACATCGATCCACGCAGCGGCGGGCTCGCCACCCTTGGTGAGCTGGAGGGAGCCGGGCTGCTGCCGGTCACGGTTCGCCAGCTCACCGGTGGTGGAGGGCTGCACCTGTTCTACGCGCACCCCGGCGGCATCGTGCGCGGCGGCGCGAACAAACTCGGCCCCGGTGTCGACGTCAAGGCCGATGGCGCCTACGTCGTGCTGGCCCCTTCGGTGCACCCCGGCACCGGTCGCCGATACCGATGGGCCGGTCCAACCGGCCGTGCTCCAGGCGGAGGTCGTCG
>JBDUAP010000191.1:0-5612 GCA_040004585.1 Sporichthyaceae bacterium | reverse complement strand
AACCTCTGGTGTGCCAGTTGTTCTGCCAAGAGCACGGCTGGTTGGCTACGTTCGGGAGGGATAACCGCTGAAAGCATCTAAGCGGGAAGCCTGCTTCAAGATGAGGTCTCCCACCGGGTTAACCGGGTAAGGCCCCCAGTAGACCACTGGGTTGATAGGCCGGAAGTGGAAGTGCGGCAACGCACGAGCTGACCGGTACTAATAGGCCGAGGACTTGACTACACACACTTTTGCTACGCGTCCACTGTGCGGTTCCCGAGATACGGTCGGGAACGGCTTGATATCTCCATAGAGTTTCGGCGGTCATAGCGATGGGGAAACGCCCGGCTCCATTCCGAACCCGGAAGCTAAGCCCATCAGCGCCGATGGTACTGCGCGGGAGACTGCGTGGGAGAGTAGGACGCCGCCGGACATTCTTTGGTCAAAGGGCCACCCCGTCTCGGGGTGGCCCTTTGACTTTTGTCACGAGGCCTGGCCAAGAGCAACAGGCGGAAGGATCGCGGCGTGACCCGGCCGAATGAGAGACCCGACCGCCCGAAGCGCGGGACGCGCGGTGGAGGGCATGTCCGTGTCGGCGCGGATCGGCCCACTGCGGACCGGGAGCCCCGCCGGGTCGAGCCGCCGCTGCCCGATGAGATCACCGGACGCGAGCTGGACGGTGCGGTCCGCGCCGAGCTCAGCTCGCTGGCCCGGATCAACGGCGACATCGTGGCCCGGCACCTGGTGATGGCCGGGCGGCTGCTCGATGAGGATCCCGAGCTGGCCTACGAGCACGCCCGGGCGGCGCAGGCCCGGGCCGGCCGGGTCGGGGCGGTGCGGGAGGCCGCCGGCCTGGCGGCCTACGCCACCGGCCGGTTCGCCGAGGCCCTGTCCGAGTTGCGCGCGGCCCGCCGGATCTCAGGTGACCACACCCTGCTGCCCGTGCTCGCCGACTGCGAGCGGGGATTGGGCCGCCCGGAGCGGGCCCTGGCCCTTGCCGCCAGCCCGGAGCTGGCCAGTCTCGACGCCTCGGTACGGGTCGAGATGCTCATCGTCGCGTCGGGAGCTCGCCGCGACCTCGGCCAGCACGAGGCGGCCGTGCAGGCGCTGCACGGGCCGCAGCTGAAGCCGTCAGCTCGCCGGCCCTGGTCGGCACGGCTTTTCTACGCGTACGCCGACGCGTTGCTCGGCGCGGGCCGGGCCGACGAGGCGATCCAGTGGTTCGGTCACGCCGCCGACGCGGATGACGAGGGCCAGACCGATGCGGGCGAGCGTCTTGCCGACCTGCAGGGCATCACCTTCTCGGATGACCCCGACGACTAGCGCCGCGGTCGTCCACAGTCCGGCACGGTGCGGCCACCCTCCCCAGGATGTTCTGCCGGGCTGACGGTGCCGCCACCACCGCGGCACGCTTTCGGGACCACACACGCCGCCGCAGCGACGGCGTACCCGAACCAAGGGGAGGCCGCTGTGGCCGGTTCCGCCGCCGAGACCGATCGGCCCGCTACCGCGGTCGAGCACTGCAACGAGGTCCACCTGGTGGGTCGCCTCGCTGCCGAGCCCGTCCGCCGCGAGCTGCCCAGCGGTGACGTCCTCATGCAATTCCGCGTGGTCGTCGACCGCGGACCCGCTGCGCGGTCCGTCAGCAGACGCACCCCCACGATCGACACGCTGGACTGCGCGGCTTGGCGCAAGGACGTGCAGCGCTCCCTCGGTGCCTATGGCCCCGGCGATGTCGTCGAAGTCACCGGTGCGCTGCGGCGGAAGATTCTGGCGGTCACCCGGCGGACCTGCCAGCCGCAGCGAGGTCGAGGCGACTCGGCTCCGCCGGCTACTCCGCGCCCCGTCATGACGAGCGACCGTGAGCGTCAGTCGTCCAGCAGGCGCAAGACCAGGCCGGTGCGCGGCTTCGGCCCGAACGACGTGGACTTGCGCGGCATCCGCTCCCCGGTCGCGGCGACCTCCAGCACCTCGCCGACCGACACCGGCCGGAGCAGCACCGCGGTGCCCCCCGAGCGGCGGGCGGCCCGCAAGGCCCCGTCGCGGTCATGCAGGTAGCGCACCCGAGGGCTGCCATCGACGACCTGCCAGAGGTTTTCGAGCAGCAACGCGTGCAGCACGCTAGCGTCGAGCTCCCGCCAGAGGTCGGAGTGCAGCGGTGGCAGCGCAGCCGCCAGGGCGCGCGGCTCGGGTTCGGTCAGGAGCGCGTAGGCCTCGCCGTCACTGAGCAGGAACGCGTGCCCCGTGGCATCGTCCAGGGCGGTCGTCGCGGCCGTGGCGTCGCTGCCTAGGTCCCGCGCGGTGAAGACCGCGCTCGCCGTCGTCACGGCCTCGTCAAGTGGGAGCCCTTCCACGACGCGGTGGATGGCCTGCACGTCCAACGGATACGTGCCCGAGTCGACGAGCAGGGCCAGGCCGCGGTCCCACGGCCCGGCTCCGCGGCCGGCCCCGTGCTGCTCGGCCTGGAGTCGACGGTAGGTCGCGTACCGGTGGTGCCCGTCGGCGATCAGGGCCTGACGTGGCTGCAGGTCGGCCGCGACGACCTTGAGCTCGGTGGGGTCGGTCAGCGTCCAGAGCCGATGCCGGATGCCGTCCTCGGTCACGGTCTCGACCAGCGGTGGCTTCGCGGCCGTCGCATCGATCACCCCCACCGTCGCACCGCCGCCCTCGTAGACGAGCAAGATCGGCTCGAGGTTGGCCTGGGTGGCCCGCATGAGCTCCAACCGGTCAGCCACCGGGCCTGGCATCACGTCCTCGTGCGGAAGCACGACCCGTTCGTCAGGGTCCCGCAGCTCGACCGCCGCGAGCAGCCCGCGCTGCAGTAGGTCCGGGTCCCGCGACTGCTCGTACACGTAGATGGCCGCGGTGTCGTCGCGCCGGAGGAACCCCTCGGCCTGCCAAGCCGACAGCCGTGCCGCGGCGTGCTCGTAGCGACCGCGCGCGTCGTCGGCCTCTTCGCGTGGCAGGATCAGACGGACCACATTGTGCGGGTCGAGCTCTTCCAGGTGGGTCGCACTGTCCGGGTCGATGACGTCGTAGGGCGGGCTGGTCACCGCGGCGACGTCGGGCACGCGAGCGGGGTCGAACCGGACCCCGCGAAACGGCGTGACCAGCAAGCCCCGGCCAGACGAGCTGCTTGCCGCGAGAGTGCCGGCCGGGGTCCCGGGCATGGCGGAATCGTACGGGGATGGACGGAGGGGCTGATCGGTGTCACAGCGTGCGGAGGGCGGCGGCCAGCCGTCAGGAGAGGTGTACGACTGGTACGTGCGCGCCCTCGCCTTGCTGGAGAGCGGCAACCCGGAAGCGGCTGCGGCGCTGCTCACGCATGCGCGTGCCGAGGAGCCGTCGTCGGCCAGCGTGCTGGAAGCCCTCGCTCGGGCCGTGTTCGACGCCCGTCGCTACGAGGAAGCTGCGGAGCATTTCACCGCGCTGATCGAGGTCCAGCCCGACAACGACTATGCGCGGTTCGGTCTCGGGCTGTCCCGGATGCGGTCCGGTGACCATGCGGGTGCGGTCGAACAGCTCGCCCTCGCCGTCGCGATGCGCCCGCACCGGCGCGACTACGAACAGGCGTTGAGAGAGGCGCGGGCAACCTTGCGCTTTCGCGAGCAGAGTCCGTGACGCCGCTGTCGGAGGGCTCCTCCGAGCCGCTTGCGCAGCGCTACGACACCGCGCTGGTCGACCTGGACGGCGTGGTCTACATCGGTCCCGAGGTCGTGCCGGGTGCCGCCGAGTCACTCGCCCGCGCGCGTCAGGCAGGCATGCGGGTGGCCTTCGTGACGAACAACGCCGCCCGCACGCCCGAGGCGGTGGCGGTGCACCTGCGCGATCTGGGCGTCGCGGCCGAGCCGGGCGACGTGGTCACATCGGCGCAGGCCGCCGCCACGCTGGTAGCCGAGCAGGTGGCGGCCGGCGCGCCGGTGCTCGTCGTGGGCGGCGAGGGACTCCGTGCCGCTTTGACGGAACGCGGACTGCGCCCGGTGCAGTCAGCCGACGATGCCCCCGCCGCGGTCGTGCAGGGCTTCGCGCCGGAGGTGGGCTGGGCGCTGCTGACCGAGGGCGCGATCGCCGTACGACGTGGCCTGCCGTGGGTCGCGTCCAACCTGGACCGGACCATCCCCACCGCTCGCGGGTTGGCACCCGGCAACGGCGCCCTGGTGGGCGTCATCGCGGCGGTGACCGGAGCGACTCCGCTGGTGGCCGGAAAGCCCGAGCTCGCACTGCACCAGGAGGCGATGCGGCGAATCGGTGCGCA
This sequence comes from Sporichthyaceae bacterium, assembly GCA_040004585.1. Taxonomy (GTDB): domain Bacteria; phylum Actinomycetota; class Actinomycetes; order JACCUZ01; family JACCUZ01; genus JBDUAP01. Next base: position 1,378 of record JBDUAP010000191.1, on the reverse strand, counting down.
GCGCCCGTTGGTCGTAGGGGACCGGTTGGACACCGACATCGAGGGCGCCAACCGGGCCGGCGTCGACAGCTTGTTGGTGCTCACCGGGGTGACCAGCCCCAGCGAGATGGTCTGTTCGGCCGCGCCGCTGCGCCCGTCGTACATCGCTGAGGACCTGGCGTCCGGGCTGCTCGAGGCGCACCGGTCGGTGCAGGAACAGGACGGCGAGTGGAGCTGCGGCGGGTGGACGGCGAAGCATGCCGCTGCCGCGTGGCGCATCGAGGGGGCCGGCCCGCGCATCGATGCATTGCGCGCCCTGTGTGCAGGTGTGTGGGCGCAGGGCCAGGACGGCGCGGCCGCCGCGAGCATGGCCGCTGCCCTCGACGGGCTGCCCGAGCGCTGAGCCCGCCAGCAGCGGTCAGAGCAGGGACTTGAGCTTGATCAGGTCGAGCACGCTGGCATCGACCTTGACCTTGCCGCTGAACCACGCCTGCCCGAAGCTCAGGTGCCCATCGGTCATCGCGACCAGGTCGTCGCTGTTGGCGGTGAGCCGGATCTGGGCCTTTGGCGCCGCGCCGGTGGTGATCTCCTGCAGGTGCCCGTCGCGGAGGGCACCGGTGAACGTGATGTCGAGGTCGGGGATGTGGCAGCTCAGCGTCCGGTCGAACGCGTGCTTGCGGCGGGCCTCCTCGTCGACCGTGGACAGTCGTTCGGCTAGCCGCTCGACCGCGTCATGACACTCGTCGACCGTCGCCATGGCAGGCCGTGCCTCCTGATGTTGTCGATGTCTTGTTGTGTCGAGTTGCGCCCGGCGACGCTACCGCAGCATCTCGGTCAGCCGGTCCGGGCGGTAGCGTCATGCCTCATCCCGGGAAGCCGGGGACGGCCGACCCGTCGGCCGCGGGGCTGCGAAGGAGCTCGCTCATGGTGATCGACGGTTTGAAGGCCTATGTCCAGCTGGCGAGCGGGCTCACCGACGTCACGCGCGAACGGGCATTGGCCGCTGCCCGGACGCTCGTCGCCCAGAGCGAGGCAGGGGTCGGTGCCATGCTCCCCGATGCGATACGCGTGCAGGTGGCCACCGTGACGGAGGACCTGATCGCGACGAGCAAGGCCAACCGTGACTTGATGGTCGGGCTGGTGCGCGCGGAGGTGGAGCGGACGGTGAGCAGGATGGGCCTGGTGTCTGCCGCGGAGCTGAATGCCGCGACTCGGCGTGCCGAGGCGCTCGACGACCGGGTGCACGAGCTCGAGCGAGCACTGCGCTCGGCCCGGACCGGCGCCCCTGCAGCGAAGAAGGCCGCCAAGAAATCAGCTGCGAAGAGGACTGCGAAAAAGGCCGCCAAGAAGTCCGCGACAAAGAAGTCCGCGACAAAGAAGTCCGCGACAAAGAAGTCGA
>JBDUAP010000190.1:0-5618 GCA_040004585.1 Sporichthyaceae bacterium | reverse complement strand
GAACCGATGTACATCCCGGGGCGCTTGCGCACGGCTTCGAGACCCTCGAGGACCTGGATGGCGCTGGCGTCGTAGGTGGTCGCCGAAGCGGTGCCCATGCCAGCCGGGGCCAGGGTGGCGACCGGGTCAGACGACGCAGACGGGGCAGGGAGGATCTGGGGCTCGATCGGCTCGGCCGGGGAGGTCACAGGTCACCTTTCGTCGGGCACGCAGCAGGCGTCGACTGCCAGGAGGGGGCCAGGGCGGCGGCGTTGGCGCTGGGGGCGCGTTCGACCTTTATCTTACCGCTCCGAAGGGACAGAACGGCCCACCTGGACCCCCTGGGGACGGCGCAGTCGGACAAAATCGGGTGGGGATGGGGTCCCCCACGCGGACCGGGGGTCGGGCGGCTCTCCTCGCCGTTTTCCTGCCGCCGGCAGAGCCGATTTCTGTCGCCGTTTCCGCCTGTCTCGGCCGTCAGCCGTAGGTGTCGCGCGGCCCGCGCCCGCGCACGCTGAGCCGGCCCCGCTTCCACGACGGCGTCCCGGGGCCGAGGACCTTGACGCCGCCAACCGTTCCGGCCCCCAGGTCCTCGTTCAGCCGGTGGACCAACGTGGGGGCGAGCAGGCGCAGCTCGGTGGCCCAGGCGGTCGAGTCGGCCTGCACGACCAGCTCGCCCTTGTCGAAGGAGAGCGGCTCGCAGTGCGCGGCCAGCAGGGGACCCACGAGGGCCGGCCACCGGCCCATCGCCCCGCCGATGGCAGCGTCGGTCTGCCAGCCACGCTCGGCGAGCAGCCGGTCGACCGCGGCGGTGAGCGGCTGCGGGTCGCGCTCGTCGGGGTGCGCGCCGCTGCGTTGGTCGGCGCCGCCTCGCCGGGAGCGCCACCCCGAGCCCGACCCGTTGTCCGGGCGGCCGGAGCCCGAGCCCAGACCGGCCGACCGACCGCGCCGGCGGGCCTCGGCCTTGGCGGCGGCCAGCGCCTCCCGCGCGATCTCCAGTCCACGGCGTACGGGCGAGCGAGGTGGCTCTTCCGGCTCGGTCACGTCACCCGCCGTACCTCGGCGCCCATCACATCGACACGCGCACCGGCGAGCGCCTCGGGCACATCGGCGGGCACGGCCGCGGTGACGAGGACCTGCTCGGCGCCGGCGACCCGCTCGGCGAGACGTTCGCGCCGGCCGGTGTCCAGCTCGGCGAAGACGTCGTCGAGGACCAGCACCGGCTCGCCCCCGCTGTCGTCGTCGGAGCGCAGCAGGTCGTAGGACGCCAGCTTCAGTGCCAGGGCGTAGGACCAGGACTCGCCATGGCTCGCGTAGCCCCTGGCCGGGCGCGGACCTAGCTTGAGGACGAGGTCGTCCCGATGCGGACCGACGAGGGAGATGCCGCGGTCGAGCTCTTGTTGACGCATGCTGGCCAGCTCGTTGGCGATCGCGGCGGCGAGCAGCTCGCGGTCGGCCACCAGCGGGACGTCCGGACCCAGGGAGCTGCGGTAGTCGATGGCGGCCGGTCCGTCGGAGATCCCGGTATCGGCCACCGACTCGTAGGCCTTGTCGACGAGTGGGCGCAGTGCGTCGACGAGATCGAGTCGCGCGGCAAGCAGCTCGGCACCTGCAGAGGCGAGGTGTGAATCCCACACCTCGAGGGTGCGAAGATCACCGCGACCAGCTCGGATGCTTGCCCCCGCCGACTTCAGCAGCGCGTTGCGTTGCTTGAGGACGCGGTCGTAGTCGGCGCGCACCCCGGCGAAGCGAGGCGCCCGTAGCACCAGCAGGTCGTCGAGGAAGTGCCGGCGTTCACTCGGGTCACCCTTGACCAGCGCCAGGTCCTCCGGCGCGAACAGCACGCTGCGCAGCACGCCGAGGATCTCGCGGGCCCGCGGCACCGGCGACCGGTTGAGCCGCGCCCGGTTGGCCTTGCCGGGGGTTATCTCCACCTCGACCATCAGCTCGCGGTCGTCGCGGCGGACCACCGCACGCACGACGGCGCGTTCGGCGCCGGTGCGTACCAGCGGCGCATCGGAAGCGACCCGGTGCGAACCCAGCGTCGCGAGGTAACCGATCGCCTCGACCAGGTTGGTCTTGCCCTGGCCGTTGGGGCCGATAAGCGCGGTGACGCCACGGTCCAACGGCAGCTCGACCTGCTGGTAGGACCGGAAGTCGGTCAGCGACAGATGGGCGACATGCACGTCAGGCCGGCTTCTCGACCTCTGCCTTGGCCACCTTCGTGACCGCGTGACCGCCGAACTGGTTGCGCAGCGCCGCAACGGCCTTCATCGCCGGTGAGTCGTCCTGGCGGGACGCGAAGCGGGCGAACAATGCGGCCGTGATGACCGGCAGCGGTACGGCGTGGTTGATGGCCTCCTCGACAGTCCATCGGCCCTCGCCCGAGTCCTCGACGTAGCCCTGGATCTCGCTGAGCTCGGGGTCGGCCTCGAGGGCAAGCACGAGAAGGTCGAGCAACCAGGACCGGATGACCGTCCCGTGGGTCCACGACTTGATGACGCCGGGCACGTCTTCCACGACATGGCTCGCGGCCATCAGCTCGTAGCCCTCGGCGTAGGCCTGCATCATCCCGTACTCGATGCCGTTGTGAACCATCTTCGCGAAGTGACCCGCACCGACGGGGCCGGCATGCACGAAGCCGGAGTCGCCCTCGGGCTTGAGCGCGTCGAACGCGGGCTGCACCTTCGCGACGTCCGCGGCCTCACCGCCGACCATCAGGGCGTAGCCGTTCTCCAGCCCCCAGACACCGCCGGAAACGCCGGCGTCGACATAGCCGATGCCGTGTTCGGCCAGCTGCTGCGCGTGGACCTGGTCGTCGGTGTAGCGCGAGTTGCCGCCGTCGACGACGACGTCGCCCTCGGCGAGCAGATCGCCCAGTGTGGCAATGGTTTTCCGGGTGATCTCACCAGCCGGCACCATCACCCACACCACCTTCGGGCTGGGCAGCTTGCCGACCATCTCCTCGAGTGAACCGGTGTCGCTGACCTCCGCATTGGGGTCGTAACCGACGACGGTGTGACCCGCGCGGCGGAGCCGCTGGCGCATGTTTCCGCCCATGCGACCGAGTCCCACGAGTCCGATCTCCATGCCGGTCGCCTCCTCGTTCGGTTCTGCTGCCTTCGGTCGTGTTGCTTCCCCGGCCATCCCCCGCCGGTGGTTGCTCAACCCGACAGACGCACCGGCATCAGGAGGTAGCGGTAGTCCTCGAGCGCCGGCTCATCGACGGTGGACTTACCGGAGATCACCGCGGGACGAGTCGACGCGGTGAACGACAACTGGGCGTACAACGCGTCGAGGGCGTTCAGCCCGTCCAGGAGATAGCCCGGGTTGAACGCGATCGAGATGTCGTCTCCCACCAGCTGGGCATCGAGGGACTCCGATGCCTGTGCCTCGTCACCACTGCCGGCCTCGAGGGTGACGCTGCCGTCGCTGAACGAGAGGCGGATCGGGGTGTTGCGCTCGGCGACCAGCGCCACCCGACGTACCGACTCGATCAGCGCCGCAGTCTCCACGGTCGCCCGGATGGGGGACTCGGCCGGGAGCAGCGAGCGGTACTTCGGGAACTCGCCGTCGAGCAGCCGAGAGGTGGTCCGGCGCCCGGCGCCCTCGAAGCCGACCAGGCCCTCGGTGCCGGTGCCCGACGCCAACGCGACGGTGACCTTGTCGGCCCCCGCCAGGGACTTGGCGGTGTCGGCCAGAGTGCGTGCCGGGACCAGGGCGATCGCCGACAGGCCGGACTGCTCGGGGGTCCAGGCCAGGTCGCGCACCGCAAGTCGGTAACGGTCGGTGGCCGCCATGGTGATCTTCTCGCCGTCGATCTCGAGGCGGACCCCGGTCAGCACCGGCAGGGTGTCGTCGCGGCCGGCGGCGATGGACACCTGGGCGACCGCGGCGGCGAAGCTGTCACCTCGCAGCGAGCCCGATGCTGATGGCATGTCCGGCAACGCCGGGTAGTCCTCGACCGGCAGGGTCAGCAAGGAGAACCGGGAACTGCCGCAGGTGAGGACCACCTTGGCGGCGTCGGTGGCAATCTCCACCGGGCGCGCGGGCAGGCTGCGCGAGATGTCAGCGAGCAACCGGCCGCTGACCAGGGCGACGCCGGGCTCGGCGATGTCGGCAGCGATCTCGACCCGCCCGGAGACCTCGTAGTCGAAGCTGGAGAGCACCAGCCGGCCGTCGGAGGCGTCCAGCAACAGCCCGGCGAGGACCGGAACCGGCGGACGCGACGGCAGGCTGCGTGCGGCCCACGCGACCGCGTCGGCGAGCACGTCTCGCTCCACCCGGAACTTCACCGGCTACCGCCTTCCCTGAAAAGTCCGTCGTCCCCAACCAGCGGGATCCCTGAGGTCGTTCGCTCGAACCGACCCTTATCTCTCTGTGGTGGTCGTACTAGGCCCGGTGGACATCGGGACAAGGTGGCGAATCTGCTGGTCAGACCGTATCCCGGGCTGGGGACAACCTGCGGATACGGGTCTGCCGCGATCGGGCCGGGCTGTGGACGGCGAACCCCGTCCCCCGCGGTCCCCAGGCTGCTCCACCGCTTGGAGGGACCTGTCCACAGGCTTGTCCCCAAGGTGTGAACCGAGTCGCCCCGAACGTTCATCTGGCCCAACCGGCTCATCCCCGTGTATCCAAGGCATCCGGTCATCCCTGCCGGGCCTGGGACTTGATCCGGTTGGTCAGCTCGGTGACCTGGTTGTAGACGCTGCGGCGCTCGGCCATCAGGTGGCGGATCTTCTTGTCGGCGTGCATCACCGTCGTGTGGTCGCGGCCGCCGAACTGCTGGCCGATCTTGGGCAGCGACAGGTCGGTCAGCTCGCGGCACAGGTACATCGCGATCTGGCGGGCGTTGACCAGGACCCGGGACCGGGACGAGCCGCAGAGCTCCTCCATCGACTGGCCGAAGTACGCCGAGGTCTGGGCCATGATCGTGGCTGCGGTGATCTCGGGCTGGGAGTTGTCGGGAATGAGGTCCTTCAGGACGATCTCGGCCAGCGCCAGGTCGACACCCTGCCGGTTGAGGCTGGCGAATGCGGTGACCCGGATCAGCGCCCCCTCGAGCTCGCGGATGTTGGTGGAGATCTTGCTGGCGATGAACTCCAGCACCTCGGGCGGCGCCGCCAGCCGCTCCTGAGCCGCCTTCTTGCGCAGGATGGCGATGCGGGTCTCCAGCTCGGGCGGCTGGACGTCGGTGATCAGGCCCCAGTGGAACCGGTTGCGCAACCGGTCTTCCAGAGTGACCAGCTGCTGGGGCGGGCGGTCGCTGGAGATCACGATCTGCTTGTTGGCGTTGTGCAGGGTGTTGAACGTGTGGAAGAACTCTTCCTGGGTCTGCTCCTTGTTCTCCAGGAACTGGATGTCGTCCACGAGCAGGATGTCCACGTCGCGGTAGCGGCGGCGGAACCCGTCGGCCCGACCGTCCCGGATGGAGTTGATGAAGTCGTTGGTGAACTCCTCAGAGCTGACATAGCGCACCCGGACCCCGGTGTAGAGGCTCATCCCGTAGTGGCCGATGGCGTGCAGCAGGTGGGTCTTGCCGAGACCGGAGTCGCCGTAGATGAACAGCGGGTTGTAGGCCTTCGCCGGCGCCTCGGCCACGGCCACCGCGGCCGCATGGGCGAACCGGTTGCTGGACC
>JBDUAP010000189.1:0-5645 GCA_040004585.1 Sporichthyaceae bacterium | reverse complement strand
TCGATGCGCTTCCAGGCGAACCAGGCCTTGGTCAAGGCTGTCTGCAGCAGGTCCTCGGCCAGTCCCTCGTCCTGGACCAGGAGATACGCCGAGCGCAGCAACGCCGGAGAGCGGCTCACCACAAATGCCTCGAACTCCGACTCGTCGGCCATGCGCTCACCACCTTTGGCCCTGACGACGAACACCACTGACATCTGACTACCGAGACGCGTTGGTGCCTCGAAAACGTTGCCCGGCACAAGTGTCCTCTCCGCGGCTGACACCATCGGAACCGTGGGGACGACGATCGAGCGGGTGCGCGAGCTCGCGTTGACGCTGCCGCGCAGCTACGAAGCGCTGGTGCGCGACCGGGTGAAGTTCCGGGTGGGCCGCATAGTCTACCTCGCGTTCTCCCGCGACGAGCAGATGATGGGTTTCGCGTTCCCCAAGGAGGAGCGGCCCGCTCTGGTCGAGGCCGAGCCGGACACTTTCTTGATGCCCAAGCCGTCGGACCTACGCTACAACTGGGTCGTCGTGCGTCTCGAAGCGATCGACGACGATGAGATGCGCGAGATTGTCGTCGACGCCTGGCGAATGGTCGTGCCGAAGAAGGTGGCCGCCACCCATCTCGGCAAGCTGGCGGACGAGAAAGCGGGCCCCGATGGCTGACGCGGACGACGTTCGCCGCCTCGCGCTGGCACTCCCTGACGTGGCCGAGATCGAGAGCGACGGCTTCGACTTCCGGGTGGCCAACAAGGGCTTCGTCTGGTCCTATCCCGAGCGCTCACCTGGTAAAAAGCGCGTGATCCGCACCGATATCGCCGTGCTGTTCGTCGGTGATGAGGCGGAGAAGCAGGCTCTCGTGCTCGGCGAGCCTCAGCTGTTCTTCACCACGCCCGCCTACGACGGCTGGCCGCTGGTGATGTTGCGGCTGGAGGAGGTGGGCGTCAAGCGCCTGCGCGAGCTCATCACCGACGCCTGGAAGATGCGGGCCGGCGATGAGTTCCGGTGACCCCTCCGGTCTAGGTTCGTGACAGCATCACCGCATCGTGAGGAGCCAGTGCCATGGGCAAGATCGTGTCGAACTTCTTCATCTCCCTCGACGGCGTCGTCGAGTCGCCCGACAAGTGGCACTTCCCCTACTTCAACGATGAGATGGGCGCGATCATCGGCGCGGGTATGGGGACAACCAGCGCGTTCCTGATGGGCCGCAAGCTGTACGACGAGTGGTCGTCGTACTGGCCGGGCCAGGGTCCCGAGGTCCCGTTCTCCGAGTTCATCAACGCGATCCCCAAGTACGTGCTGTCCACAACCGCTAAGGAGCCGGCGTGGCAGAACACCACGGTCCTCTCCGGTGACGTTGAGCGAGTCCAGGAGCTCAAGGACAGCACTGACGGCGACATCGCCATGTCCGGTAGCGCTACCACCGTGCGCTGGTTGCTCGCCAACGGCCTGCTCGACGAGCTGGCCCTGCTCGTGCACCCGATTGCGGTCGGCTCAGGTCAGCGGCTGTTCGAGGACCCAACCACCTACCCGCTGACGCTGCTCCACTCCTCGACGCTCGACTCCGGTGTGCTGCACGTGCGCTACGCGCCTGCTCGCTGATCAAGACAGCCCGACCAGACCGTTACGGTCAAGCCCGCTCACCGTGACGACCTCGGACTCGTCGAGCGCACCGCAGTCGAGCCCGCGCAGCAGGTAGCCCGTCAGCGCACGCGCGGTGGCGGGTTCGTCGAGCACCCCGCCGGAGACCCGGTCGGCATAGGCACGGACCCGCCGGCCGGCAGCGTCGAGTCCCTCCCGGTAGAACGAGAACACCGCGGCGTACCGGCTGACCAGCTGTGCCGGGTGCAGGTCCCAGCCCTGGTAGAACCCGCGCACCATCGACCGGTGCACCAGCCCGCGGTGAAGGTCCCATGCCGCGCGCACTGCCTTCCGGTCGCCCACCGGCAGGACGTTGGACGAGCCGTCGACAACCGGGATGCCGACCGTCGCAGCCGCCACCTGCATCACCGACTTGGCGTGGTCGGCGGCTGGATGGTCCAGGGACTGGTGAGCAGCGGCGATCCCGAGCGAGGCGCTGTAGTCGTAGGTGCCGTAGTGCAGTCCAGCGCAGTGGGGTCCCGCGGCAGCGACGATCTCGCCCATCCGGGCAACCGCCCGCGGCGTCTCCACTTGCAGCTCGAATCGCAGCGGTCCCCCACGCAAAGCCGTGCCGACCGCGTCGCAGATCTCGCGCATGGCGATCACCTGCTCAGGCACACTCACCTTGGGCAGCGTCACCACGAACCCGGCCGGCACCCGGCCGCACGCCCCGAGCAGCCGATCCAGCGTCCGCAGCGCCCGCTCTCGGGTGGTCGCCTCCAAGCTCTTGATCCGGATGCCACAACCCGCCGTCGCAGGCTCGCGCAAAGCCGCCCCTGCCCGGACCGCGTCGGCGTCCTCCTCGTCATCGGGCCTCGCGCCGTAGCCGTCCTCGAAGTCGACGCGAAGGTCCTCCACCGGCTCCCGCTCAAGCTTCGCGACCACCCGGCGGTAGACGTCAGCGTCGACCCCGAGGGCCGCGGCCTCAGGGGCATGCTCGCGCAGTGCGGCCAGCGCGGCGCTGCCCCACTCCGAGGCCGTCGCCGGCGTGAACCGGTCGGCCGGCACGTAGGCCGTGTGCACCGGCTGGCGGGTCCGCGCGCGCACACCGGACGAAACAAGCTCGGCGTCGATGCCCGACAGCCGCGCATCGAGCTCGGCGCCCAGCCCGGGCGGCAGCAGGTGCGGTTCGGGCATGACCGGCACCGTAGCCGGGACCTTGACATCGGCGGGCCCGGGTGGTGCCTTTGCGGGCATGAGCAACGACCCAGTTGACGGCACCGGCGGCCGCGACCTCGAGAAGATCGCCGCCGAACGGGACCGCCTGAGGAAGGCCTACCTGGTGGAGCCGGACCGTCGTACGACGTCCTCCGCGCGCGGCCTGCACCATTTCGCGCTGCTGAGCTCCGACGTGGAGCGCACGATCCACTTCTACCAGGACCTGCTGGAGTTCCCGCTCACCGAGCTGTTCGAGAACCGTGACTACCAGGGCTCCAACCACTTCTTCTTCGACATCGGCAACGGCAACCGACTGGCCTTCTTCGACTTCCCCGGCCTGGATCTCGGGCCCTACCAGGAGGTGCTCGGAGGCCTGCACCACATCGCGATCTCGGTCGAGCCCGAGCAGTGGGAACGGCTACGCAAGAAGCTCGACGAGGCCGGCGTGGACTACCTGCTGGAGAGCAAGGTGTCGATCTACTTCATGGATCCCGACGGCGCCCGGCTTGAGCTGCTTGCCGACCCGCTCGGGGAGATGTACGGCATGACCGGCATCTGACCCGCACGCCCGTCAGCTCGGTGCGGCCCCACCGACGTCGTCGCCCTCGCCTCCACCGCCGGGGATGTGGCCGTAGATCTCGCGGCAGGCTGGGCAGACCGGGAACCGCTGCGGGTCGCGGCCGGGAACCCACACCTTGCCGCACAGCGCGATCACCGGGTCGCCCGAAAGAGCTGACTCGAGGATCTTCTCCTTGCGCACGTAGTGGGCGAAGCGCTCGTGGTCGCCGTCACCGTGGGACGTGCGCGGCGTCGACTCGACCTCCTGCTCGAGCAGCGTGCCGGTGCCGCCGCGACGCGGTTCTAGCCCGGGCTCGTCGAGGCCGGGCTCGTTGCTGTTGCTCGCGGGGCGCGAAAGGCTGGTCACGGACCCAAGTCTAGGCAAGGCTTGCCGACCATGACCGAAGACCACGAGATCCTTCGTTACGCCGCCTTCAGCCGCGATCCGACAGCGGGCAACCCGGCAGGCGTGGTGCCCAACGCGACCGGTCTGGACGCGGGGCAGATGCAGCGCATCGCCGCCGACGTCGGCTTCTCTGAGACCGCCTTCCTCTTCCCGGATGCGGCAGATCCCGGGCACCTGAGGGTCCGCTACTTCAGCCCGCTGGCCGAGGTGCCGTTCTGCGGCCACGCGACAATCGCGTCCACGGTCGCCCTGGCCGAGCGGAACGGCCCGGGGCAGCTCACCCTGGACACCGCGGCCGGCGCGGTGGTGGTGTCCAGCTGGTACGACGAGGACGGCGCCCCGGTCGCCGCCCTGACCAGCGTGCGCCCGCGGGTCGAGCCGCTGCTCGGCGCCGACCTCGACGAGATCCTCGCGGCGTTGCGCTGGGACACCGCCGACCTGGATCAGGAGCTGCCCGGACGGGTGGCGTTCGCCGGTGCTTCACACCCGGTGATCGCAGCGGCAAGCCGGCAGCGGCTGGCGGCCCTGGACTACGACTTCGACCGCCTCGGGCGGCTAATGGCCGAACGCGACTGGATCACCGTGGCGCTGGTGTGGCGCGAAGGCGCCGACCTGTTCCATGTGCGCAACCCGTTCCCGCCGGGCGGCGTGGTCGAGGACCCCGCGACCGGGGCCGCTGCGGCCGCGTTCGGTGCCTACCTTCGGGAGCTCGGGCTGGTCGACGTCCCACGCACGATCACGCTGCGCCAGGGCGAGGACCTCGGTCGGCCGAGCCGGCTCATCGTCGACATCCCGGCCGGGGATGGACCGATCACGGTGTCCGGCCACGCTGTCGCGATGACCGCCTAGTTCATCGTCGGGTCCTCGGGCGAGGTCGACAGGAACGCGAGATCCCCGCCCTGCCGCCGCAGAACCGCGCGCCACAGGCCTTCCGGCTCCGGCGAGAAGGCATCGGTTGGCTCTGCCGGCACGACGTACCACGCGTCCTCCGCCAACTCGGCCTCGAGCTGACCCGCACCCCAGCCTGCGTAGCCGGCGAAGATCCGCAGGTCGGCCATCTCGGCCGCGAGGATCTCCGGCGGCGTGTCGAGGTCGACCAGGCCGAGGCCGCCCGACACGCGGCGCCACCCGAGCGGCTCGTCGTCGCCGCTCGAGGTCACAGCGGCGAGCCCGAGCGCGGAGTCCAGCGCCACCGGACCGCCCTGGAAAAGCACTCCCGGCGCGGTCGCGAACGGCTGCCAGTCGGGCAGCACCGCATCGACATCGACGGGGGTCGGCCGGTTGATGATCACCCCCAGGGCGCCGTCCTCGTCATGGTCGAGGAGGAGCACTACCGCACGGGAGAAGCTCGGGTCACCGAGCGCGGGGCTCGCCACGAGGAGCTGCCCCGTCATCGCGCTCTCGCCCCCGCGCGACTCGTCCATCCCGCCATGATGCTGCGCCCAGCGGCAGAGCGACACTGGCGACCCCCGCGAGATCGGCGAGCACGTCCGCGGAGTCACCGCTGCGGCCGGGCAGCAGAGCGTGCTGGATGAGCTCGCTGGTGACCGCGTGGACCGTCAGCGCCGCGACCAGCCAGCGGATGGGGAGGCCGACGCGGGCACCGGACCACGTGACGAAGGCGAAAGAGAGCAGGTGAACGGCCTTGTCGAGCGATATGGTCAGGCTCGCTCCCCCGCAGCCCGCGGACGAGGCGAGGCTCATCGCGATGAGCATCGCCGTGAGCGCGTGGTTCATCTCCGTGGAGTTCATCGTTGCTCCTCTTGACTCAAAGGGAGAGGCCGTCGAGCCTGTCCTGGATCTGTTCGAGGTAGCCCGCGAGCTGCGCCTCGCCGCCCACCACGATCCAGGGCACGCTCCCCTTGTACAGCAGGCTGCCAGCGACGATCCGTGGCAGGAC
>JBDUAP010000188.1:0-5688 GCA_040004585.1 Sporichthyaceae bacterium | reverse complement strand
ATGATGTCGACCCCGTGGGCTCAGGCTGGTTAGCGGTGGTCTCGTCGGCCGGCGAGCAGGCAGTGGCAAGGGCAGCCAGGGACAGGAGGGCGGCGAGGAGAGGGCGGGCGGCGCGGCGGCTCATGGGGTGGGCACTCCAGGTCAGGTGTAGGGACTGCCCCGATCGTACGAAGCCGACATCGGCCGTGACAGGCGTTTCACAAGTCGGGCAGGGGACAACCATGCCCGATAGTCTGGTCCGGACCGCCCACGTCCTGGCAGGAGCGCACCGGATGGCCCGCGTCGTCGTCGACGTCATGCTCAAGCCCGAGATCCTCGACCCGCAAGGCCAGGCCGTCGCGCAGGCCTTGCCGCGGCTCGGTTTCGATGGCATCACCGATGTCCGTCAGGGCAAGCGCTTCGAGCTCGAGATCGACGGCGAGGTCACCGAGGAGCGGCTGGCCCAGCTGCGCGACGCGGCCGAGACCCTGCTGTCCAACCCGGTCATCGAGGACTACACGGTGCGGGTCGAGCCGTGACGGCACGGATCGGGGTGGTGACATTCCCGGGTTCACTCGACGAGCGTGACGCCGCCCGAGCGGTGCGCATCGCCGGCGGCGAGGCCGTCGCGCTCTGGCACGGCGACGAGGACCTGCGCGGCGTCGACGCGGTCGTCCTCCCGGGCGGCTTCTCGTACGGCGACTACCTCCGTTGCGGCGCAATCGCCCGGTTCGCTCCGGTGATGAGCCTGGTGATCGAGCAAGCCGCTGCCGGGATGCCGGTGCTCGGGATCTGCAATGGCTTCCAGGTGCTCTGCGAGGCCCACCTGCTGCCGGGCGCGCTGATCCGCAACGACCACCGCAAGTTCAACTGCGTCGACCAGCCGTTGCGCGTCGAGAGCACCGCCACAGCGTGGACATCGGCCTACACGAACGGGCAGAACATCGTCGTACCGCTGAAGAACGGCGAAGGGGGCTATGTCGCCGACGACGACACGCTGGACCGGCTCGAGGGTGAGGGCCGGGTGGTCGTCCGCTACGTCGGCGACAACCCGAACGGCTCCTACCGCGGGGTCGCCGGCATCGCCAACGACCGCGGCAACGTCGTCGGGCTGATGCCGCACCCCGAGCATGCGATCGAGACGCTGACCGGTCCCAGCACTGACGGGCTCGGCTTCTTCACCTCCGTGCTGCACAGCCTGGTGACGGCGTGATCGATACGGTCAAGAACGCGGAGGCATCGCCCGAGGTCGAGCAGCCCTACGCCGAGCTCGGCCTCAAGGACGACGAGTACCAGCGGATTCGCGCGATCCTCGGTCGACGGCCCTCCAGCGCCGAGCTCGCGATGTACTCCGTTATGTGGAGCGAACACTGCTCCTACAAGTCCTCGAAGGTGCACCTGCGCCAGTTCGGCGACAAGGCACCGAAAACAGACGCGCTCCTGGTCGGCATCGGCGAGAACGCGGGCGTCGTCGACATCGGCGACGGCTGGGCCGTGACGTTCAAGGTGGAGAGCCACAACCACCCGTCGTACGTCGAGCCCTATCAAGGTGCGGCGACCGGCATCGGCGGCATCGTGCGCGACATCATCTCGATGGGCGCTCGACCGGTTGCGGTGATGGACCCGCTTCGGTTCGGTCCGCCCGACGCCGACGACACCCGTCGCGTGCTGCCCGGAATCGTTGCGGGGATTGGTGGTTACGGCAACTGCCTTGGCCTGCCGAACATCGGTGGAGAAGTGGTCTTCGACCCGTCGTATGCCGGAAACCCATTGGTGAACGCGCTGTGTGTCGGAGTGATGCGCCACAGCCGAGACCAACCAGGCATCAAGCTCGCGCACGCGTCGGGTGCCGGCAACCTGATCGTGCTGTTCGGCGCGCGGACCGGCGGCGACGGCATCGGCGGGGTGTCGGTGCTCGCCAGCGAGACGTTCGACGACGCGAAGCCGAGCAAGCGCCCGGCCGTGCAGGTCGGCGACCCGTTCATGGAGAAGGTGCTCATCGAGTGTTGCCTCGAGGTGTTCGCGGCGGACCTCGTTGTCGGCGTTCAGGACCTCGGCGGCGCGGGACTCTCGTGCGCGACATCGGAGCTCGCGTCCAACGGCGACGGCGGCATGCACGTGTGGCTCGACCGGGTCCCGCTGCGCGACGCGTCGCTGCGTCCCGAAGAGATCCTGATGAGCGAGTCGCAGGAACGCATGTGCGCGGTCGTCGAGCCGGACAAGCTCGATGACTTCCTGGCGGTCTGCGCGAAGTGGGATGTGACCGCGACGGTCATCGGCGAGGTCAACGACTCGTTGCGGCTGACCGTCGAGTGGCACGGCGAGGTGATCTGCGACGTGCCGCCACGCACTGTCGCGCACGAGGGCCCGGTCTACGAACGGCCGATGATGCGACCCGCCGACCTCGACGCACTCCAGGCCGACGACTCTGCGTCGCTGCCGCGGCCGTCGACCGGCGACGACCTGCGTGCGGCGCTGCTTCAGATGGTGGCCTCACCCAACCTGGCGTCGAAATCATGGGTCACCGACCAGTACGACCGCTACGTCCTCGGCAACACGGTGCTGGCGCAGCCGGCCGACGCCGGCATGGTGCGCGTCGACGAGGAGAGCGGGCTCGGCGTCTCGCTCGCGACCGACGGCAACGGGCGCTACACCAGACTCGACCCGTACGCCGGGGCGCAGCTCGCCCTGTCGGAGGCCTATCGCAATGTGGCGGTGTCGGGTGCCGAGCCGCTCGCCGTCACCAACTGCCTGAACTTCGGCTCACCCGAGGACCCGGCCGTGATGTGGCAGTTCGCCGAGGCATGCAGGGGACTCGCCGACGGGTGCCTCGAGCTCGGGGTGCCGGTCACCGGCGGCAACGTCAGCTTCTACAACCAGACCGGCACCGTGGCGATCAACCCGACCCCGGTGGTCGGGGTGCTCGGAGTGATCGGCGACGTCACCCGTCGTACGCCATTGGCTCCTGCGGATGGGCAGGTGCTGGTGCTGCTGGGCGAGACCCGTGACGAGCTGGGTGGGTCGGAATGGGCGCACCACGTGCACGGCCATCTCGGCGGGCGACCGCCGCAGGTCGACCTCGGTGCCGAGCAGCGGTTGGGCCGGTTGCTGGTCGACGCGGCGCGCGACGGTGTGCTGCGCGCGGCGCACGACGTCAGCGACGGCGGGTTGGCGCAGACCCTGGCTGAGTTGGCCATGGCCGGGCGGGTGGGCCTGTGGGTGCGGCTACCGGAGGTCCTGGACCCGTTCGTCGCGCTGTTCTCGGAGTCCGTTGCGCGGGCGGTCGTCGCGGTGGACCGCGCCCAGCTGGACGGGTTCCTGGCGACGAGCGCGTCGACCGGTGTGCCGGCCACGGTGCTTGGCGAGGTCGGTGGCACGACGCTGGACGTCGTCGGACTCTTCGAGGTCTCGGTCGAGGAGATCCGGTCCGTGTCGGCCGCGACGCTGCCCGCGCTCTTTGGCTGACACCGGCTGACGTCCGGGGGCGATGCTTCGCAGTTAGCGGCGGCGTCGCAGGTCCCACGCCACGGCCGCGAGGGTGAGCGCGGCGAGGCTGACGGCGACCGGCGTGCTGGGGAACCGGCTCCACGGCCCGTCGCTACGCCGGCCGAGGACGCCCCCGTTGCACTGGAAGGACAGCACCGAGACGTCGCTCTGTGCCGAGAGCGCGGAGAGCTCGCTCTGCCAGGAGCCGACCGAGAACAGCGCCATGGCCGAGCCGATGCTGCCGATGGACCCGAACGACCCAACGCTGCCGATCGACAGGACCGAGCCGGCCGACCTGATCGAGAGCACCGACCGGGTCGAGCTCAGGGACCACAGGGATCCGCCAGACATCGGGTGCCTCCGGAGGTGAGGTGGAGCGGTGGCAGTCAGCGTCGGCGGCTGGCGATGACCGCGGCCAGCGGCCAGAGGGCCTGGGCGCCGGCGGTGACCCGCTCGGCGAGCTCGACGCGCCCGTCGTCGGCGGCCAGCTCGGCACCGAACCATCCGAGCAGGCCCAGCAGCACCGTCGCGGCGCCCAGGGCGACCACGGGGCGCACGGGTGCGGGACTGCGTGCGCCACGCCGCCAGGACAGCGCCGGCCAGGCCGCGAGCGCGACGAAGGCGGCGCCGGCGACGACCGTGTGCGGAACCGAGTCGCCGTCGCCCTCGGGCAGCGGGAAGGCGGCCACCAGCAGGGTCGCCACGCCGCCGGCGCCGAGGAGGAGTCGACCGGGACGCGGAAACGGGCGCAGGGCCAGCGCCGTCACGATGTGGCAGGCACCGACGCCGGCGAGTGCCGTCGTCATTACCCAGCGGTCCTGGGCGCCGAGTGCGGCGAGGGCGCTGATGGTGTCCGACGTCGAGTCGAACGCGGCGGGCTGCAGGCGGGCGGCGACGGTCCAGCCACCGATCAGGAGCACAGGTGCGGCCGTGGAGGAGACGAGGCCCCACCACGGCACTCGTTCCTGCATCGACCGTCCCGGTGGTGTGAGGAGAAGGAGAGCGGGCGGCTGGTCGCGAACCAGCACCTCCGCCCTGGAAGGGCGGCGCTCTAGCTTTTGAGCTACGCCCGCAAGCGCCCCTGCGGGTCAGCCCCGCCGAGGCGTTGCCGAGGCTACCGTGACCGGGTGCCGCCGCGTCGCCGTACCGACCCTGCCGCGGGCCGCGCCGCAGTCACCCGGGCGCTGGGTGCCGACGATCCCGACCCGGCCGACCTGCGCGACGCCAGCAGGTTCCTGCTCGAGGAGCTGGCCGCGCGAGCACCGGGCCGGTCGGTGGAGGTCCGGGTCCCGCCGTACGGCGCGGTGCAGTGCGGCGAGGGGCCCCGCCACACCCGGGGCACGCCGCCGAACGTGGTCGAGACCGACCCGTCGACCTGGCTTGCGCTGGCCACGGGCAGCCTCACCTGGGCCGACGCCGTGGGCTCCGGGCGGGTGCTCGCCAGCGGTGAGCGTGCCGACCTCTCCGCCCACCTGCCCCTAGTCTGACTGCGTCATCAAGGCTGGCGCTCGGAGGGACGATATGAACCGCATGCCCCAATCGTCGTTCCGCACCCGCCGCCTTCCCCGTCGTACCGCCGGAGCCGTGGTGGGCGTGCTCGTGGCGAGTTCGCTCGCGCTTGGCGCGGCGGTGCTGCCGGCAGACGCAGCAACCTCGCCGATGACCCGGCAAGCCATCGGGACGTCGGTGCAGGGGCGCACGATCTGGGCCTATCACCGGACCACCCCCGGTGCCACCAAGCGGGTGATCGTGATCGGCTCGATCCACGGTGACGAGACGGCGGGCATGGGCGTCACGACCCGGCTGAAGACGCGCGCCCTGCCCAGCAACCTGGACCTGTGGCTCATCCCGATGATCAACCCTGACGGTGTGGCCGCGCACACCCGCACCAACGCGCACCGGGTGGACCTCAACCGCAACTTCCCCTACCGCTGGCGGCGCATCAACGTCGGCATGTCCACCTACTCGGGGCCGTCCGCGGCCAGCGAGCCGGAGACCAAGGCGTTGATGCGGTTCATCAACACGGTCAACCCCCGGATCACGATCACCTTCCACCAGCCGCTGTTCGGTGTCGGGAGCAACGCCAAGCGCATGGACGTCGTCCGGGCCCTTGCGTCCGGCATGCAGCTGCCGGTGAAGAGCTACTCCTGTACGAGCGTGTGCTACGGGTCCTTCACCAGCTGGCACAACTACTACAAGACCGGCGTGGCGGTCACGGTCGAG
>JBDUAP010000187.1:0-5731 GCA_040004585.1 Sporichthyaceae bacterium | reverse complement strand
CACGGCTGCGCTGTGCGACGAGCATGGTGAACGTGTTGAAGATGATGAACGACCCGACGAAGATCGAAATCACGGCGAAAACCAGCAGGAAGGTGCTGAAAAAGCTCAGCGCGTCCTTGATGTCGCCGGAGTCCGCCGCCGCCAGCTGGTCGCCGGTCAGCGCCTCGTAACGCGGCGGCAGCGCCTTGGCCACCCGATCCCTCAGCTGCTTGTCGGAGACGCTCCCGTCACCGACGACAAGGATCTCGGAGAAGGTCCCCGGCGCTGCGAGGAGAGCCTGTGCCGAGGTGGGATCGAACAGCGTGACGGTGGCGCCGGCGAGGCTCCCGCCGTCGCCGAAACTGACGATCCCGCTGATTCTCTCGGCCTGTGAGCCGGACTGGGTGAGGACCTTGATCTGTTCGCCGACGGTGAGGTCGTTGTCCTGGGCGGTCTGCGAATCGACGGCGACCTCGCCGGCGGCGCTCGGGGCGGCTCCCGCGGTGATCCGGTACGGGTTCAAGGGCGTGTCACCGAGCCAGGACCCGCCGAGGGTGGGGGCACCACTGGTCTCGACGACCTTGCCGTCCGGCCGCACGATCTGGGCGTAGCCCGCGCTGTCGCCCTCGGCCTCGCGCACGCCGTTGACGCCGCGGACCATCTGCAGCACAGCGGCGGGAACCGGCGGGCGGGACTGCGTGGAGTCGCCGCCGTCGGCGACGCTCACCTTGAAGGCAGCCTCGCCACGAACCCCGACGTCGGTGCCGGAGTAGGCCGTCGAGAAAAGCTTGTCGAAGGTCGCGTTGAGAGTGTCGCCGAGGATCAACGTTCCGGAGACGAACGAGACGCCGAGGACGACAGCGAGGGCGGTGAGGAGCAGCCGCAGCTTGCGCGCAAGCAGGCTCTTGAACGTGACGCGCAGCATCGGTCAGTTCCCCCGAGGGGCTGGGATGTCGAGGCGCTTGATGCGGTCAAGGACGTCTTCGGCGCTCGGGTCAGCCAATTCGTCGACGATCTTCCCGTCCGCGAGGAACAGCGCTCGGTCGGAGAACGAGGCCGCCACTGCCTCGTGGGTGACCATGACGATGGTCTGGCCCAACTGGCGAACCGAGTCCTCCAGGAACGAGAGGATCTCACCGCTGGCCTTCGAGTCCAGATTGCCGGTCGGCTCGTCCGCGAAGACAACCGTCGGCCGGCTCGCGAGGGCGCGTGCGCAGGCGACCCGCTGCTGCTGTCCGCCGGAGAGCTCGCTGGGACGGTGCGAGAGGCGGTCGCGCAGACCAACGGTCTCGATCAGCCGGTCCAGCCACTCCTGGTCGGGGTCGCGGCCCGCAAGGTCCATGGGCAGGGTGATGTTCTCGAGCGCGGTCAGGGTCGGGACCAGGTTGAACGACTGGAAGATGAAGCCGATCTCATCTCGCCGCAGGCGGGTGAGCGCCTTGTCGTTGAGCGAGGTCAGCGCCGTGTCGCCCAGCCAGACCTCGCCCGACGTCACGCTGTCGAGACCTGCGAGGCAGTGCATGAGGGTGGACTTGCCGGAGCCAGACGGCCCCATGATGGCGGTGAACTGACCGCGCTCGAAGGAGCACGAAACGTCATCAAGGGCGACGACGCGGGTGTCACCGGAGCCGTAGACCTTGATCAACTTCTCGGCGCGCACCGCGAGCGAACTGGTATTAGTTGCGGCTGGCTGCTGGACGCTTGTGCTCACTATCGACTCCTTGAAGGGGTGGACGAGAGCCAACATAGATGCGGCGTCCACTGATTTGCATCGACTTCAGGGTGAACTCAGGGTGACCTCGGGCACGTTCCCGGGAGACCCTGAGACACGCCGTTAGATCTCGTCGGCAGGCGTGTGCGGCGAGGGTCGCTCGTCCGAGCTGCGTGCCTGCGGCACGGTGGGAACGGGCAATACGGGCAGGGGCGGTGGGGTGCCGCCGAAGGCAGGACAGAGCGCTTGGTGGTCGCACCAGTCGCACAGCCGGCTGGGGCTGGGCCGCCAGTCGCCCTTCTCGGTGGCGCGCGAGATGGCCGACCAGATCGCGGCGAGCTTGCGCTCGGTGGCCAGCAGATCTGCCTCGTCCGGCTCGTAGCGCAGCACCTCTCCACTGCCGAGGTAGAGGAGCTGCAGCTGGCTCGGGACACGCCCGTGCAACCGCCAGAGCACCAGCGCGTAGAAGCGCATCTGGAACATGGCCTTGGCCTCGAAGCCCTCACGAGGTGCCCGGCCCGTCTTGTAGTCGACGACCCGCACCTCGCCGCCCGCTGCGACATCGAGTCGGTCGACATAGCCCCGCAGCCGAAGTCCGGACTCGAGGTCGCACTCGACGTAGAGCTCGCGCTCCGCGGGCTCCAGCCGTTGCGGGTCTTCGAGCCCGAAGTAGGCGTCCAGCAGGCCCTGGGCGCTCGTCAGCCACTCGTCACGGGCCCCGTCTGAGGTAAACAGCTCGCCGAGCTCGGGCTCGGACTCGAGCAACCGGTCCCACTCGGGGCGCAGCATCGCCCCGGCCCGCTCCGAGGTGCGCTCGGCGGCGGGCAGATCGAACAACCGCTCGAGGACGCTGTGCACGACGGTCCCACGGGTCGCCAGGGGACTGGGCGCCTCGGGCAGCCGGTCGATGACCCGGAAACGGTAGAGCAGCGGACAGGTCAGGAAGTCGCTCGCCCGCGACGGCGACAGCGAGGCTCGCGGCGGCTCGGCCTCGGCGGGCGCGAGCGCGACGGCCTCACCGGGCGAAGCCACGGAGGAGGTCGGCGCGCTGGTCGAGGTCATAGCAGGACTCTAGGCGTGGGGTCCGACAAGTTCGGCCGAACGGATGACCGACACGCAGCGGTGTGCGCTGCCACCTAGCATCGACGTTGTGCAGCGACGCGGCGAGGACGGCTCCGGGCCGGACTCCGGCAACGGCGTGGTGATCGGGCGTCCGTTCGGAGTGCCGATCTACGTGACGCCTACTTGGTTTATCGTCGCCGGCCTCATCACCTACTGGTTCGCCCCCAGCGTCGAGAGCGCGATCCCCGACATCGGCCCATGGAAGTACGCCGTCTCACTGGGTTACGCCGTTCTCCTCTACAGCTCGGTGCTCATCCACGAGCTGGCGCACACCGTCGTCGCGCTGCGTGGCGGGCTCCCCGTCCGGCGGATCAGCCTGCACTTCCTCGGAGGGGTCTCCGAGATCAGTGCGGCCTCGAAGAACCCGCGACAGGAGGCCTGGATCGCCGCAGCCGGTCCGCTGGTCTCGGTCGTCCTGGGAGTCACGGCGTACGTCGTGGCCCACGCGCTCGAACCGAACACCGTGGGCCAACTGCTCGCCGAGGGGCTGATGTTCAGCAACCTCCTGGTTGGCGCGTTCAACATGCTGCCGGGCCTGCCCCTCGACGGTGGCCGGGTGCTATCCGCCGCGGTCTGGGGGGTTACCGGGCGCCGCCACAGCGGCGTGGTCGCCGCCGGCTGGGTAGGTCGCGGTGTCGCCGTGCTGGTCCTCTTCCTGCCGGCGCTGCTGGGCCTCGCCCGTGGCCGCCAACCCGACCTCATCGACCTGATCTGGGGCGCCCTGCTCGCGTCGTTCATCTGGTCCGGCGCAACCCAGGCCGTGCAGTCGGGACGGCTGCAGCAGCGCATCCCCGGCCTGTCCGCCCGGGCGCTGACCCGTCGGGCCATCCCGGTCGCCGCCGACCTGCCGCTCGCCGAGGCGCTCCGCCGCGCGGCGGAAGCCGGTGCCCGCAACATCGTGGTGGTCGGCGGTGACGGCGCCCCCATGGCGCTGGTCAACGAGGCGGCCGCCCTGGCGACCCCGGAGAGCCGCCGGCCGTGGGTGCCGGTCAGCGACGTGGCCCGCCGGATCGAGCCCGACCTGGTCTTTTCGGCCGACCTGGCCGGCCACGACCTGGTCGCAGCCATCTCCCGTTTCCCGGCCAGCGAGTACCTCGTGGTCGAACCGGCCGGCGAGGTGTTCGGGGTTCTCGCCACGTCCGACGTGGAGCGCGCGGTCGCCCGAGCCTAAGTTGCAGGGCCTGACCGTGCCTAGACTCGCCTCCCGTGTCGTCCGAAGGCCCCACGGGTGCCGCCCACCGCCGCGGCCCCTTTGCCGTGGGGGACCGGGTCCAGCTCACCGACCCCAAGGGCCGGATGCACACGATCACGTTGGTCGCCGGCAAGGAGTTCCACACCCACAAGGGCTCGATGCTCCACGACGCGCTGATCGAGCAGCCGGAGGGCTCGGTCATCACCACGACCGGCGGAGTGTCCTATCTGGCGCTGCGGCCCCTGCTCGCCGACTACGTGCTCTCGATGCCGCGCGGCGCAGCGGTCGTCTATCCCAAGGACGCCGGCCAGGTCGTGCACATGGCCGACATCTTCCCGGGTGCCCGGGTCGTGGAGGCAGGGGTCGGATCAGGTGCGCTGACGATGTCGCTGTTGCGGGCAGTTGGCGACGAGGGGCTGGTGTCGTCGTACGAGCGACGTGCGGACTTCGCCGACATCGCGCGGGACAACGTGGAGTCATTCTTCGGCGGACCGCACCCGGCCTGGCGGCTCACCGTCGGCGATCTCGTCGAGTCGCTGGACGAGACCGACGTGGACCGGGTCGTGCTGGACATGCTGGCACCATGGGAGTGCCTGGACGCCGTCTCACGCGCGCTGGTGCCCGGCGGGGTGGTGATCGCGTACGTCGCGACCGCGACCCAGCTGTCCCGGACCGCCGAAGCGCTGCGCGCGCACGGCACGTTCACCGAGCCGCACGCCTGGGAGTCCCTCGTCCGCGGCTGGCACCTGGAGGGGCTGGCGGTGCGACCCGAGCACCGGATGGTGGGGCACACCGGTTTCCTGGTGTCCTCTCGGCGGCTTGCCGAGGGCGTCGCGCCACCCTTGCGGCGTCGCCGGCCAGCCAAGGGAGTCCAGGCGGACGAGGGAGGCTGAAAAGGAGCCGGACGGGTGCCGAAACGTGTTTCACGACACGACAAGGTTGCAGGTCACAACCCGACCTGCCGAAGGTAGTGTCTGGGAATGGGCTCTCGAACGAGAGTGCGCCCCGGGGAGGTGACGACGTGCCGTCCACAGATCGCTCGGGCAACGACGCGCCGAGGCGCGCCACCGAGCTCACCCAGCAGGTCAACGCCCTCCAGGAGGAGGTCGACGTCCTGCGCCGGCGGCTCTCGGAGTCCCCGCGGCACACGCGTGCCCTCGAGGAGCGGATGACCGACCTGCAGTCCAACCTCGCTGCGGTGACCACGCAGAACGAGCGGCTGGTGACCACCCTCAAGGAGGCGCGCGACCAGATCGTCGCCCTCAAGGAGGAGGTCGACCGGCTGGCCCAGCCCCCGGCCGGCTTCGGCGTGTTCATCTCTCGCAACGAGGACGACACCGTCGACATTTTCACAGGCGGCCGCAAGCTGCGGGTCGCGGTCAGTCCCGGCGTGGAGATGGACAACCTGCACCGTGGCCAGGAGGTCATGCTCAACGAGGCGATGAACGTGGTCGCCGCGCTGGAGTTCGAGAGCATCGGCGAGGTGGTGACCCTGAAGGAGGTGCTCGCCGACGGCGAGCGGGCCCTGGTCGTCGGGCACACCGACGAGGAGAAGGTCGTCCGCCTTGCCGAGCCGCTGCGCGAAGAGCACCTGCGGGTGGGGGAGTCGCTGCTACTCGAGCCGCGCTCCGGCTACGTATACGAGCGGGTGCCCAAGTCCGAGGTCGAGGAACTCGTCCTCGAAGAGGTCCCCGACATCGACTACACGTTGATCGGTGGCCTTGCTG
>JBDUAP010000007.1:0-19358 GCA_040004585.1 Sporichthyaceae bacterium | reverse complement strand
CACTGGTTCGACGTCGACTGGGCCGCCCAGGAGCGAGCGATCCTGATGCCCGTGCTCGGCCGGCGCATCGGCCAGTGCGTGGCCGACGGCGAGATCACCCTCGATCGCAGTGGTGCCGAACCGGTCGTGCGCTATTTCGACAAGGTGTTCCCGGTGCGAGCCGGCACCGCGGACCTGCCGCTCGAGGAGTTGCTCGACCGGCAGTTCTACCGGCTTGCGCACTGGCGGGTCGGCGACGAGGAGCTCAACTACCGGCGCTTCTTCGACATCGACACCCTGGTCGGCGTCCGGGTCGAGGACGAGCGGGTGTTCGCGGAGACCCATGCCGTGCTCCTCGCCCTCGTCTCCGAGGGGCACGTTCAGGGTCTGCGCATCGACCACCCAGACGGATTGGCCGACCCGCGCGGCTATGTGATGCGGCTCTACGGCGCGACCGGTGCCTGGATCGTGGTGGAGAAGATCATCGAGGGCGCCGAGCAGCTGCCCGAAGACTGGCCGTGCGCCGGGACGACGGGCTACGACGCTCTGCTCCGGGTTGGTGGCCTGTTCGCCGACCCCGACGGCGGTCCGGTCCTGACCCGGCTCTACGCACAGCTGACCGGCGAGCCGGTCGAGTTCGACGGCGTCGTCGAGGAGGCCAAGCGCTGGGTGGTCGAGCGCGGCCTGCAGGCCGAGGTGCACCGGCTGGTCGAGGTGGCCGCCGCCATCTGCCACGACCACCTCGAGCTGCGTGACCACACCCGGCGCGGCCTTCGCGAGGCCCTGGTCGAGCTGTTGGTCGCCTTCCCGGTCTACCGCGCCTACGTGGTGCCGGGAGAGCCGCCGTCCGCCCAGGCCCGTGCGGTGCTCGTTGCCGCCCTTGGCACCGCCCGTACCCGACTGCCCGAGGAGCGCCACGACACGCTCGCCGTGCTCGGCCAGCTGGCTCTGGGCGGGCGCGGCCGCGGCGCGAACCGGGACGACTTCGTGGTCCGCTTCCAGCAGACCTGCGGTCCGGTGATGGCCAAGGGTGTCGAGGACACGGCCTTCTACCGCTGGTGGCGCCTGAGCGCCTTGAACGAGGTCGGCGGGGACCCGGCGCACCTCGGCGTCAGCCCAGACGACTTCCACGAATGGTGCGATCAGCAGCAACGCAACTGGCCGTCCGCCATGACCACCCTCTCGACGCACGACACGAAGCGCTCCGAGGACGTGCGTGCCCGGCTGATGTGCCTCACCGAGGTTGCCGACGACTGGGGCCGTGAGGTGGCCGGCTGGCGCGCGCACGCCTCGGCGTACAGGCCCGCAGAGCTCGACGCCAACACCGAGTACCTGCTCTGGCAGACCCTGGTCGGGGCCTGGCCGCTGACGGCCGACCGGCTCACCGGCTATCTCGACAAGGCGACCCGGGAGGCCAAGCGGCACACGACCTGGACCGAACCCGTGCCGGCCTACGACGACGCTGTGCGCGACTTCGCCTGGCGGGTGCTCGACGACGACGAGCTGACGGCGCGGATCTCCGCCTTCGTGGACCAGCTCGCACCGCTGTTCCGGGTGCAGGTGCTCGGCCAGAAACTGGTGCAGCTCACGATGCCCGGCGTCCCCGACGTCTACCAGGGCTGCGAGGTCGTCGACCTCTCGCTCGTCGATCCCGACAATCGGCGTCCGGTCGACTACGGCGAGCGCGGCAAGCGGCTCGCGCGCCTCGATGCCGGCAACCCGCCCAGCGACCTCGACGACGAGAAGCTGCTGGTCGTCTCCCGGGCGCTGCGGCTGCGGCGCGAGCACCGCGGCTGGTTTGGTGCCGACGCGTCGTACGAGCCGCTTCCCACGTCGAGCGAACACGCGGTCGCGTTCGCGCGAAGCGGCCGAGCGATCACCATCGTGACCCGCTTGGCGGCGACGCTGGAGCGGTCAGGCGGTTGGACTGACGAAAACGTGACGCTTCCAGCGGGCCAATGGCGGGACACGCTGACCGGGGCAAGCCATGCCGGCGGCCCGGTCCGGCTCGCTGCTGTCCTTGGGCAATTGCCGGTGGCGCTGCTCGAGCGCACCCCTGAGCGCTGGACCTAGCCGCTTGCCAGGAGCCTGCGACGCTCCTCGTCCACGTCGTAGTCCGGCGCCGGCCACTCCAGTGGCATCCCATCGAGCTGGTCGATCAGCAGGTTCATGATCGCCCAGTTCCGATACCACTTGCGGTCGCCCGGCACGACGTGCCACGGCGCAGCGTCAGTGTTGCAGCGTTCCAGAGCGTCGGCGTAGGCCAGTTGGTAGTCACCCCAATAGGCACGCTCGTCAATGTCCTGCGGGTTGAACTTCCACTGCTTGCCCGTGTTGTCCAGCCGAGCGAGCAGCCGGTCCTTCGACTCCTCCCGGGAGATGTGCAGCAAGCACTTGACGACGACTGTTCCCGTCGCGGCCAACGACTCCTCGAAACGGTTGATGGTTGCGTAGCGCCGGCTCCAGACTCGCTTCGGCACCAGCTCATGAACCCGAGCCACTAGCACGTCCTCGTAGTGCGAACGGTCGAACACCCCGAGGATGCCCGGCCCCGGCAGCGCGCGGCGAATGCGCCAGAGGAAGTCGTGCGCGAGCTCCTCCTTGGTCGGCGCCTTGAACGACGTGATCGACACGCCCTGCGGATCCACCTGCCCCACGACGTGGCGAAGCGTCCCGCCCTTGCCCGAGGAGTCCATGCCCTGCAGGACGAGCAGGACGCGCCTCTCCCCACCTGTGCGCCCGTGGGCGAACAGCCGCTCCTGCAGGTCGGCGAGCCGTGGCCCAAGATCTGCCAGCGCCGCCTTGCCCGCGTCCTTGTCGCCGGTGAACCCTGGCGTCGACGCGGGGTCGATGGAGCTGAGGTCGACCGGTCCGGGCCCGACACGAAGCAGCTCACGCAGCGGACCGGGTTTCTTGGACTTCGCCATGTCGCTGATGGTGGCAGAGCGGTGCAGGTTCGCAGGTCGGCGGGTGGGTAGGTTCGCCTGCCGTGACGTTCTTCTCCGTGTGGTCCCCGTCTGCGCGTGACGTCTCGCTGACCGCGTCGGGCTCGACGACAGCGATGTCCCGGGGCGACGACGACTGGTGGCGAGCCGACCTGCCGGAGGCCGCCCACGTCACCGACTACGGCTTCGTCGTCGACGGCGAAGGACCGCTTCCCGACCCGAGGTCGCCCTGGCAGCCCACTGGCGTGCATGGGCAGAGTCGGGTCTACGAGCATGAACGGTTCGCGTGGACCGACGACGGCTGGCGCGGGGTGCCGCTGGCCGGGTCGATCGTCTACGAGCTGCACATCGGCACGTTCACACCAGGGGGCACGTTGGATGCCGCGATCGAACGGCTGGGCCATCTCGTCGACCTGGGCATCGACCTGGTCGAGCTGATGCCGGTCGCCGCCTTCCCCGGCACGCACGGATGGGGGTACGACGGGGTCCACCCGTACGCGGTGCACGAGCCCTACGGCGGGCCCGACGCGCTGAAGCGCTTCATCGACGCGTGCCATGCGCGGGGCCTCGGAGTGGTGCTCGACGTGGTCTACAACCACCTCGGGCCGAGCGGCAACCACCTGCCCGAGTTCGGCCCCTACTTCACCGAGAAGCATCACACACCCTGGGGCGCGGCGGTGAACCTCGACGACGACGGCAGCGCCGAGGTGCGTCGCTGGATCATCGACAACGCGTTGATGTGGCTGCGCGACTACCACTTTGACGGGCTCCGTCTTGACGCCGTACACGCCCTGGTCGACGACAGCGACGAACACGTCCTGTCCCAGCTCGCCCGCGAGGTCGACGTGCTCGCGACCCAGCTGCGGCGGCCGCTGTCCCTCATCGCCGAGTCCGACCTCAACCAGCCCGAGATGGTGACGCCGCGCGAGTGCGGCGGCCTCGGGATGACGGCCCAGTGGAGCGACGACTTCCACCACGCGCTGCACGCGCTATTCACCGGCGAGGGACAGGGCTACTACGCCGACTTTGCGGCCGACCCGTTCGGCGCGCTGAAGACGACGCTGACCGGAGCGTTCTTTCATGCCGGCACCTGGTCGTCGTTCCGTGGCGGCGAGCACGGCGCCACGGTGGACACTGAGCGGTTCCCCGGGCACCGTTTCCTGGGCTACCTCCAGGACCACGACCAAGTGGGCAACCGGGCGACAGGTGACCGCATCACCGCCACCATCTCGCCGGGGCTCGCGCGGGTAGCCGCAGCGTTGGTGCTCACGTCGCCGTTCACGCCGATGCTCTTCATGGGCGAGGAGTGGGCTGCCTCGACTCCCTGGCAGTACTTCACCGACCACCAGGAGGTCGCGCTGGCTGACGTGGTGCGCGACTGGCGGCGCCGCGAGTTCGCCGACCACGGCTGGGCGGCCGAGGACATCCCCGACCCGCAGGACCCGGCGACATTCGAGCGCTCGCGCCTGGACTGGGCCGAGCTGACGAAAGAGTCGCACGCCTCGATGCTCGACTGGCACCGGCGGCTGATCGCCCTGCGCAAGGCCACACCTGAGCTCGCCGACCCACGGCTGCACCTGGTGCAGGTCCGGTACGATGTGTCGGCACGCTGGGCCGTCGTCGAGCGCGGCGGGCTGCGCGTCGTCTGCAACCTGGCCGACTCGGAGCAGGTGGTGCCCGTTGACCAGCCGGTCGCCGAGATACTGCTCGCCTCGGCAGACCTCGCGCAGTCGGCGGGCTCCGGGTTGACGCTGCCCGCCGAGTCGGTCGCGGTTCTGCGCGTCTGACCCGGATCGGCGCCTGCGTAGGCTCAGACCATGACAGCGTCGTTCGACCCTTTGGACCGCCCGGTGGGACGGCTCCTGCGACTGGCCCAGGCGGCCGACCCGCAGCAGGTCGTGGAGACCCTGTCGATGACGGTCGCCGAGTTGGGTGGGTCCGACGTCGTCCTCTTCTTGGTGGATTACGACCACTCCCGGCTCACGCCTCATCCGGACGTTCTGCCACATGGCGAACAGCCCACTGTCGTGAGCCTCGAAGGCTCGATGGCCGGTCGTGTATTCGTGTCCGGGGAACCCCTGGGAGCCCAGCGGGAGGACGGCTGGCACGTGTGGGTGCCCGTGGCCGAGCGGGCGCAGAAGCTCGGGGTGCTATCCATGACCCTGCCGACCTGGGACGACCAGGTACGAGACCTCTGTGTGGAGCTGGGCATAGCCGCCGCGCACCTGGTTTCGACCGCCAATGGATACACGGATCGCCTGCACCTGCTGCGCCGTCGCAAAGAGATGTCCCTGGACGCGGAGATCCAATGGGGGGTGCTACCGCCACTGACGTTCAGCATCGACGGAACCACGGTGGCCGGGATGCTGGAGCCCGCCTACGAGGTCGGCGGCGACTGCTTCGACTACAGCCTGAACGGTGACGTGCTCGACGTCGCCATCTTCGACGCGATGGGTCACGGGCTTCGCTCGGCCGCTCTCGGATCCCTAGCGGTGTCCGCCTACCGCAACACCCGCCGCAACCGTCGACCGGCAGACCTGCCGACCCTGCTCTTCGAGGTCGACGCCGTCATTTCTGCCTACGCACGCGAGGAAGCCTTTGTCACGGGCCTCTTCATGCAGTTGGACATCACTACCGGTCACCTGCAGTGGGTCACCGGCGGGCATCCCGCTCCCCTGCATGTCCGACGGGCCAACACGCTCCCACCCGTCGCCGTGCGGCCCTCGGCGCCGCTCGGACTCAATGCCTGGCTGGAGGCTGCTACGGACGTCGATGTCATCGAGACGAGCCTCGAGCCCGGGGATGCTCTCCTGCTCTACACCGACGGGGTCGTGGACGCCCGCGACCGAGAGGGCGAGGAGTTCGGCGAGGACCGGCTGATCGACCTGCTCGAGCGCGAGTCCACGTCGGGACGGGAGCCAGCCGAGGTCCTGCGTCGCCTCGTCCAATCCGTGTTGACCTACAACGGCGCCCCGCTGCGCGATGACGCCAGCACCCTGTATCTGCGTTGGGACTCCGCCGCCGCTTCGCGGCGATGACCAGGTCGGCCGTGACTGTGGAGGTTCGCTCGCTGGCTGCCGCCGACGTGCCACCGGCTCTGCTCATCGATCTGCGGCAGCTCCTCATCGATGCGTTCGAGGGTGACTTCTCCGACGATGACTGGCAGCACACGGTGGGCGGCTGGCACGTCATCGGGTCCGAAGGCGGCGCGGTCGTGTCGCACGCTGCTGTCGTGCCACGCACGATCGGTGTTGGAGACGTCGTTTTCGCGGCTGGGTACGTCGAGGCAGTCGCAACGACTCCCCATCGGCAGCGTCAGGGGCTCGGTTCCCAGGTGATGGCCGAAGGCGCGGTTGTGATCCGGCGGGAGTTCGACCTCGGTGTTCTCTCGACCAGCCGCGCGGACTTCTACCGACAGATGGGCTGGCAGCGCTGGCAGGGTCCGACGTTCGTGCGCGACGGCGCTCAACTCGTCCGCACCGAGGACGAGGACGACGGCATCATGGTGTTGCGCTTCGGTCCGAGCCAGGCGATTGACCTCGAGGCACCGATCTCCTGCGACGCCCGGTCCGGTGACGACTGGTGAGCGTCGACGGCGGGCCGTCGCCGGGCCGACCGGCTCTGACAGGATCGCCCGCATGCGCAGCCTCCTGCCCGAGCCAGCCGGCACGGTGGACCTGGTCCATGCCTACGCCTATCCCGGCGACGGCGCATGGGTGCGCGCCAACATGGTCGCGTCCATCGATGGCTCGGCGGTCGCTGACGGCAAGTCCGAGCCCCTGTCCGGGCCAGCGGACAAGCGGGTGTTCGGCGTGCTGCGCGGGCTCGCCGACGTCGTCCTCGTCGGTGCGGGGACGGCTCGGGCCGAGGGCTACCGGGGGCTCAAGGCCAGGCCGTCCTACGCCGAACACCGGGCCGGTCTCGGTCAGCGGCCCGCTCCGGTGCTGGCCCTCGTATCGGCCAGCCTCGACCTCGACCCCGCCACGGAGCTGTTCACCGGCTCCGAGCGGACGATTGTGCTGACCACCACCATGACCGACGAGTCGGCGCGCGCGCGTCTGGCCGAGGTGGCTGAGGTCATCGTCACCGGCACCGACCGCGTGGACCTCTCGGCGGCGATCGACGCTTTAGTCGCACTCGGCCTGCCGCGGGTGCTGTGCGAGGGCGGGCCGCATCTCCTGGCCGACCTCGTCGCGGCGGGTCGGCTGGACGAGCTGTGCCTGACCACCACTCCCCGGCTGGTCGGCGGTGACGGACCGCGCATCGTGGCCGATCTGCATCTCGGCGACGTCCTGGAGCTCGGGCTGGCGCACCTGATCGAGGAGGACGGCAACCTGTTCGCGCGCTACCTCGTCTCACGCGCCTGATCCCGGTCGGTCTTGGCGCGCGATCGCAATCGCCCACCAGATCAACGGCACCTGGATCGGCAACCGGGTCCACACGGCGACCTGGTAGGGGAGGGACCGGTCCGTCGAGTCCAGGGCCATCTTCACGTTCGCCGGAAAGACCGCGACGAACAGCACCGCGGTCGCCCAGGCGGTCGCCCGGCGGGTGCGCGGAAACGCGAGCCCCGCGGCACAGAGCAGCTCGACGACACCGCTGGCATAGACCAGCCCGTACGGCGAGGGCAACTGCTCCGGGATGATCTGCGCGTAGGGCCGAGGCGCCAGGAAGTGCGCCGTGCCGGTCACCGTCAGCAGACCGGCAAGCAGGTAGGGGGACGCGCATCGCAACCACGACGGTGAGGTCATCCCCCGCCCCTGCCCCCCACGGGGCCCCGGGAATCGGCAGAATGGCAGCCGTGCCGCTTCCCGTGACCCCGCCGCTGGGCCCGATGCTCGCCAAGTCGGTGAAGACGATCCCGAGCGGCGACTACCTCTACGAGCCCAAGTGGGACGGTTTCCGCTGCATCGCCTTCCGCGACGGCGACAAGGTCGAGCTGGCCAGCCGCGGCGAGAAGCCACTGACCCGCTACTTCCCCGAGGTGGTCGAGGCGCTCAAGGCCAACCTGCCGCAGCGAGCGGTCGTCGACGGCGAGATCGTGATCGCCACCGGCGACCGGCTCGACTTCGAGGCACTGCTGCAGCGCATCCATCCGGCCGAGTCGCGCGTCCGCAAGCTGGCGGAGGAGACCCCCGCGTCCTTCGTTGCCTTCGACCTGCTGGCGGAAGGCGACGAGTCGCTTCTGCATTCCCCGTTCCGCACGCGCCGGGCCCGGCTGGAGAAGATGATGGCCAGGGCGAAGCCGCCGGTCTTCATGACGAGCGGCACCGACGACATCGAGACGGCCCAGCAGTGGTTCGAGGTTTTCGAGGGAGCGGGGCTGGACGGGGTGGTCGCGAAACCACTCGACTCGCCGTACCAGCCCGACGTACGCGCGATGTTCAAGATCAAGCACGAGCGGACCGCGGACTGCGTGGTGGCTGGCTACCGCTGGCACAAGTCGGGGCCGGTGGTCGGCTCGCTGCTGCTCGGCCTGTACGCCGAGGACGGAGCCCTGCAGCACGTGGGGGTCGCGGCGTCGTTTCCGATGAAGCGCCGAGCCGAGCTGGTCGACGAGCTCGCGCCACACGCGGTCGAGGACATCAGCGGCCATCCCTGGCAGCAGTGGGCCGAGGCCGACGCCCACGCGGGCGGGAGGCTGCCGGGCGCGGTCAGCCGCTGGAACGCGAAGAAGGACCTGTCCTGGGTGCCTCTGCAGCCCGACCTGGTCGTGGAGGTGGGCTACGACCACATGGAGGGCACCCGGTTCAGGCACACCACGCAGTTCAAGCGGTGGCGCCCGGACCGCGATCCGACGTCCTGTACCTACGACCAGCTCGAGCGCCCCGTACGCTTCGACCTGGCCGACATCCTGACGGCATCCTGACCGGAAGAGGGCACGTGTACACGATCCTGATGCTCACCGAAGAGGCGCTCGGCGGCCACGACGTGACCCGGGTCGCCCAGCTGCATGGCGACGAGCCGGTGACGGTGCACCTGCTCGTCCCGGCCGACACGGCACACAACGCCCTGATCGAGGCCCTGGACGAGGCCGCCTTGGGTCGGCTCCGGGACGCCCTCGACGACAGTGACGACGCCACCCCCCAGCAGGCCGAGCAGGACGCGATGCACGCCGTGAACGCCTCGATCGAGTCGCTGCGCGGGGCCGGCATCGACGCACGCGGCTCGGTCACCGGCGATGACCCGGTGCCCGCGGCCATCGAGGCGGTCACGACGTTCAACATCGACGAGGTCATCGTCGTCACCCCTCCGCACCTCGTGGAAGAGGCTCTGCGGCGCGACTGGGCGTCGCGGCTGCGGGACAAGGTGGATGTTCCCCTATTGCACTTCGTCGCCGGCACCGACCGCGTCGTCAGCTGAGCCCTGCCATGGCCTCGAACCGGCCGATCTTCGTCTTCGGGTGTCCCCGCTCGGGCACCACCCTGCTGTCGCTGATGCTGCACTCACACTCACGCATCGCGATCCCGCCCGAGACCCGCTTCCTCATGCCGGTGTACCGGCGGCGGGCCGAGTTCGGTGACCTGACCGTGCGAGAGAATCGCCGGGCACTAGCTCTGTACATCGTCCGGACACCGGGCATGAACTTCCGGCATCTGGGGCTGGACCGGTTTCCGGTTCGCAAGCAGATCGTCCGAGGCGCGCCCACAGTCGGGAGCGCGCTGGGGACCGTCTACCGCAGCTACGCGGCACGGTTCGGCAAGGAGCGCTGGGGTGACAAGCGACCCACCTACTTCCGCAACGTCGACGCGATCAGAACCCTGTTCCCGGATACCCAGTTCATCCACCTGATCAGGGACGGGCGTGACTGCGTGGCGTCGCTGAAACGGATGTCGTGGTGGCGGCAGAGCTCGATCGACGCGATGGCGATGTGGACACACTCCGTCGACTGCGGTCGTCGAGCGGCCCGCCGCCTCCCGGCGGACGCGTTCTACGCGGTGCGTTACGAGCAGCTGGTCACCGACCCACGCGCCGAGCTGCTGGCCCTCTGCGACTTCCTTGGCGAGGACTTCGAGGAGGCGATGCTGGAGTCGCACCTGGTTGCTGCACCGGACTTGCCGGAGAAGCAGCGGACGGACTGGCACGCGAACACCGCCAAGCAAGTCACGACCACCGCCATCGGCGGATACGCCGAAGGCCTGGAGCCCTGGGAGCTGCGGCTGTTCGAGTTCGTCGCGGGGAACCGGCTGCGGCGACTCGGCTACGACGCCCCTCGACGCCCGCCCGTTCCGCGCCTGACCGGTCTCGCCCGCTACGCGCAGAAGCTGCTCTGGCTGCGGCTGCGCACCCGCGCGTTGATCGTCCGAGACCGTTGGATCGCTCGCAAGCCGGGGCCGATGGCCGACCAAGGCCCTGCCTGAGGCTGATCAAGTGGCAGAACGCCGCTGCCGATGTTCCAGCATGGTCACCCCCCGCCTATCCGACGGCACTCCGCTCTCCGTGGACCAGGTCATCAGCGCGTCCCGCCGCGACCGGCGCGACGTCATGCGTGCGATCGACTCCCGCAAGCTGCGAGCTCGCCAGGTGCAGGGCGAGTGGGTCATCCTCGTCGAAGACATGCGCAGCTGGCTTGCCCACACGTAGCCCACGACCGACATCTCGACCACGTCGAGAATGACGTCAGCTGTCTCCCGCCGCTGACGAGGGTCCCGGCTTCTTGGCCCGCGACGGCTGCACGCGCATGGGCTCGCCCGGCATCTTCGGATAGTCGGGCGGATAGGGCATGTCACCCAGGCCGTGATCGCGTTCATCCCGCTCGTACCACTCGAGCAGGGTCGTCAGATCATGGGCGACGTCGTCGATCTTCCCGTGCAGGTCCCCCACCTCGGCGAACCTCGCGGGCATCGTCTTGACGGTCAGTTCGCGCGGGTCGACGTCGGTCAGCTCGTCCCAGGTCACCGGTGCCGACACGGGCGCATGCGGGAGGGGGCGCACCGAGTAGGCCGACGCGATGGTGCGGTCGCGGGCGTTCTGGTTGTAGTCGACGAAGATCGTCTCGCCGCGCTCCTCCTTCCACCACTTCGTGGTGACCCGACCGGGCATCCGCCGCTCCAGCTCGCGGCCGAACGCAATCGCCGCGTGCCGCATGTCGGTGAACGTCCATCTGGGCTCGACGCGCACGTAGATGTGCACGCCACGGTTGCCCGAAGTCTTGGGAAATCCCTGCCAGCCGATCTCGGCGAGCACCTCTCGCGCCACCGCAGCAACCGCCACGGCGTCGGCAAAGTCGGTGCCCGGCTGCGGGTCGAGGTCGATCCGCAGCTCGTCCGGATGGTCGACGTCGGCCCTGCGCACCGGCCACGGGTGGAACGTGATGGTGTTCTGCTGGGCGCACCAGGCCACCGTGGCCAGGTTCGTGGGACAGACCTCGTCAGCCGTGCGGCCACTCGGGAACGCGATGTGGCACGTCTCCACCCACTCCGGTGCACCCTTGCTGACGCGCTTCTGGAAGAAGGCGTCGGCCCCGCGGGCATCGGCCCGGGTCGCGACCTTGGCGCCGGTGTGTACGCCGTCCTGCCACCGCTCCAGGGTGACGGCCCGTTCGCGCAGGGCCCGCATGATGCCGTCTCCGACGGAGATGTAGTAGTTCACGACGTCGATCTTGCGCAGCCCGATGTCCGGGAAGCTGAGCTTTTCGGGGTTGGTCACCTTGACGGTGATGCCTTCGACGTCGATTTCCACGTACGGCGATGCCATACCTGCACGGTATCCGCCCCGGATTGGCCTGGACTGCCCGTCGTAGAGTCGTGTCATGACCTACGACATCGAGAAGACCGACGAGCAATGGCGGGCGGAGCTATCCCCGGAGGAGTACCAGGTGCTCCGTCAGGCGGGCACCGAGCGGCCCTTCACCGGTGAGTACAACGACACCAAGACCGAAGGCGTCTACCGCTGTAAGGCCTGCGGCAACGAGTTGTTCCGCAGCCAGACGAAGTTCGACTCGCACTGCGGATGGCCGTCGTTCTACCAGCCGAGCGAGTCCGATGCCGTGGAGCTGATCGAGGACGGCTCACTCGGGATGCGGCGCACGGAGGTCCGCTGCCGACGCTGCGGTTCGCACCTCGGGCACGTCTTCGACGACGCCCCCCAGACGCCGACGGGGGACCGATACTGCATCAACTCCGTGTCGATCAGCCTGGAACCGGCCCAGGACTAGCGAAGGCACCGGGGCTGCAGACGGCACCGCGAGCGGGAACTTCCGCAACCGCGCCCGCATGGTTGCCCGGTCGAAGACGATGACCGCCTCCAGCAGAAGGCCGCCGACCAGCATCCCGCCGATCAGGTCGCTCACCCAGTGGCTGCCGATGTAGATCGACGTCGCGCAAGTGAGCAGCGTGGCCACGGCGACCACGACGACGAGCAGCCGCACCGGCGGGCGTTCGGTGTAGCGGCGGAGCAGGTAGATGATCAGCCCTCCGGTGAGCACCACGTTGGACGAGTGCCCCGACGGGAAGATGACGCCGCCGCTGAACACGTCGGGGCTGCCGGTCTCGGTCTCGGACCGGCCGATGAGGATCTTCATCGCGCCGACGACGACGTTCAGGCTCACCACGCAGAACACGGCCAGCGAGATGGGCCGCCAGGTCCGGTGTCGCCAGGCCAGGATGCCGGCAACCACGAGCAGGAGCGGGATCAGCACGCCGCGCTGGCCGGCGTGGTCGTAGATCACCGCGGCTCGGTCCAGGCCCGGGTACTGCACCTGCCCGTCGAACCTGTGCACCCAGAGGTCCAGCCCCACCAGGGGCCCCTGCACGAACACGTCGAGCATGACCACGAACAGCGTCGCGGAGAGCATGGCTATCCATGTCCTGCCGCGGGGGGTGACCATCCTTCGGACTTGCCCGCGAAGACCGCCCCTCATGCCGGCCGCGACCAACTCGTGACCCGTCGGCTGATCGCCCTCACGGCAGACCCGCGACGAGCTCGGTGATCGGCTTGCGCCGGCCGGTGTAGAACGGGATCTCCTCGCGCACGTACAGGCGCGCCCGCGAACCGCGCAGGTGGCGCATCAGGTCCACGATGCGGTGCAGCTCGTCGCCCTCGAAGGCCAGCAGCCACTCGTAGTCCCCCAGTGCGAACGCCGACACTGTGTTGGCCCGCACATCCGGGTAATCGCGGGCCATCTGGCCGTGCTCGGCGAGCATGGCCCGGCGATCCTCCTCGGGCAGCAGGTACCAGTCGTAGGAGCGCACGAACGGATAGACACAGACATAGGCACCGGGCTCATCCCCGGCCAGGAACGCCGGGATGTGCCCCTTGTTGAACTCGGCCGGGCGGTGCAGCGCCAGCACCGACCACACCGGCTCGCACGCCGCGCCGAGTGTCGTCCGCCTAAGCCTGCTGTAGGCCTCCTGCAGGTCGTCGGGGTTCGGGCCGTGCCACCAGATCATCAGGTCGGCGTCGGCCCGCAGGCCCGCGACGTCGTAGCTGCCCCGGACGACGACGTCCTTCGCGGCCAACTGCTCGAACAGCTCCTCGACCTCGCTGGCCAGGGCGGTCCGGTCCTCGGGCAGGCGGTCGCGGACCCGCAAGACCGACCACATCGTGTAGCGGATCGCCTGGTTGAGATCGCGCGCCTTGGGGCGCTGCGGGCGCGTCTGAGGGTCAGTCATGCCTCCATTGTCCCCCCAACTCGCGGACGGCCTGCTCGGCGGATGCCACACAGGCCGGGATGCCGATCCCGTCGTACGCCGCTCCGCAGAGCACCAGCCGCGGCTGCAAGGCCACCGCGGTGCGTGCCCGCTCCACGCGGGCGCGGTGGCCGACGGCGTACTGAGGAAGGCCGCCGCCCCAGCGAGTGACGCGGGTGTCCACCGCCGCGGGCAGCGGGCCGACTGCCTCAGCGAGGTCGGCCCAGGCCAGCTCGGCGAGCTCGGCGTCGTCGCGCTGGAGCACCGCCTCCTCCCCCAATCGACCGACCGACAGCCGTACGACGTGCACGCCGGCCGCTTCCTCGGCGTACCAGCCCCACTTGTTCGTGGTAAACGTCGCGGCCTTGACGACCCGACCGTCGACGGGTGGGACCAGGAAGCCCGAGCCGGCTGGCAGCACGGCCTGGGCTGGCAGGGCCAGGGTGACGATGGCCATCGAGGCGTAGGCCACAGCGGCCAGGTCGGTCGCCGCGGTCGGCACCTCGGCCCGCAGCAGCCGGGCAGCTGGCGCCGCGGGCACAGCAAGCACCACCGCATCGGCACTCACCTGCTTCGGCGCTGCGGTCGGGCCGACCGTGAGCGTCCAGCCGTCCAGAGTGCGGCGCAACTCGCGCACGGTCGAGTCGAGCCGCACGTCCGCGCCCGACTCCCGGGCCAGCGCCGCAGGGAGCCGACCGAGCCCACCGCGGAGGCTGCCGAACACCGGGCCTTCGGCAGACGGGGCGTTCTCCCGGGCGGCCCGCGCGGCCGCAAGCAGCGAGCGCTCCCGCCGCGCATGCGCCGCCAGCTGCGGCACCGTCGCGTCGAGAGACAACAAGTCGGCATGGCCGGCGTAGACCCCGCCCAGCAGCGGCTCGACCAGCCGGTCCACCACCGCCCGGCCCAGCCGCCTGCCGACCAGGCGGCCGACCGGGATGTCGTCGCCGACGTCGGTCGCCGGCAGCCACGCGTCCAGCGGAATCCGGGCCAGCTCCAGCGGCGTGAGCAGCCCACTGGCCGCGAGCCCGCGCAGGTCGGTGGGCACCCCCATCACTGTGCGCGCAGGCATCGGGATCAGGTGCCCGCGGCTCCAGATGGACGCATCCGAGGTCGCTGCCTCGACCAGGTCGGGACCAAGACCCATGGCAGCAACCAGCGCCGTCCCCTCGACGCGACGCAGCAGAAGCGCCTCCGCGCCCTCGTCGACTGCCACGCCACCGACGTCGGAGACCCGCAGCTTGCCGCCGACCACGGATGACCCCTCGAGCACCGTGACGCGCAGGTCCGGACCGCCGGGCCGCGCAGCCTCGCGACGAAGAAACCAAGCCGCGGCCAGCCCGGAGATGCCGCCGCCGACCACGACCACGTGCCGCTGTGCCGGCGCGATCATGGCGACCCGTTCATAACGGCCACGATCCCAGATCGTGATCACTGCGTTCCCGCAGGGTGGAACCGTCAGTGATCGGACCCCGTCACAGTTGCGAGCACGGCACGGATCGACCGGTCCGCACCGCGAGCAACGCAAGCAATGCCACGGAGGGCGTCATGACACACCCCAGGCGTATGGCTGGGCCGGTGCTGGCTCTGGTTGCGACGGGGCTGCTGCTCAGCGGCTGCGGCGGCGGCTCCGGCGGGTCCGCGACATCCGGTTCAGCAAATGACAGCCCTGGGAAAGAGGCCGCGGCCAAGCCGGCTGCCACCGATGCCGAGCCCGCCGCACCCCGCACGGACGCGCGCGTCTTGCCGGCTGGTCGCGACATCGTCTACCGCGGCCAGATCTCGGTGCGGGTGAAGGACGTCGCGGTCGCTGCCGACCGAGCCGAGTCGCTCGCCCGCAGCGTCGACGGCGCCGTGTTCGCGGAGGAGACCTCCCACGTGCCCGGATCCCCCGGAGACAGCACCGCGAGCCTGACAGTGCGCATCCCGCCGGCCGAGTTCCGAGCCATGCTGAAGAAGGTGGCGGGCTTCGGCGAGCGGCTGTCCCAGTCGCAGACCGCCGAGGACGTCACCGCGCAGGTGGTGGACACCCGCAGCCGGGTCGCGACCCAGACCCGCAGCGTCGCCCGGGTGCGCGCTTTGCTTGGCAAGGCCAACACGATCGGCGAGGTGGTGCAGATCGAGTCAGAGCTCGCCAAGCGGGAGGCCGACCTCGAGTCGCTGCAGGCCCAGTTTGCCCGGCTGCAGGACGTCACCGAGCTCGCCACCATCGAGGTCACCTTCGTCGGCCCGGATGCAGCAGTAGCCGACAAGGAGCCGGACCTCGGCTTCCTGACCGGACTGCGTGGCGGATGGGACGCCTTCGTCGGAGTCGTTCTCGTCGGGTTGACAGTGATCGGCGCGATGTTGCCGTTCCTGATCGCGGCCGCTCTGCTCGGCGTACCGGCGTGGCTCATCGTTCGCACCCGGTTCGTTCGTCGCCCGCAGACCCCCTAGCCCTGGGCCGACTCCTCGTGGACCAGCTCGACCACGCGGGCCAGCACGTCAGGGTCGGTTTCGGGGATGACGCCGTGCCCGAGATTGAACACGTGGCCCTCGGCAACCCGCCCTGCGACCAGCACCTCGCGGGTGCGCTGCGCCACCGCCTGCCAGGGCGCGAACAGGATGGCCGGGTCGAGGTTGCCCTGCAGCGCGCGGCTGGGCCCCACCCGCCGGGCGGCCTCGTCGAGCGGCACCCGGAAGTCCACCCCGACGACGTCGGCGCCGGCCTCCCCCATCAGGTCGAGCATCTCGCCGGTGACCACACCGAAGTGGATCCGTGGGACGCCGAGCTCGCCGATCGCGGTGAGCACGCGTGCCGAGTGGGGTTGCACGAAGCAGGCGTAGTCAGCCGCCGGTAGCGCACCCACCCAGGAGTCGAACAGCTGCACGGCACTGGCACCGGCTTCGACCTGGATGCGCAGGAACGCCTCGGTGATCCCAGCCAGCCGCTGCATCAGCTGGTCCCACAGCTGCGGGTTGCCGTACATCAGCGCCTTGGTGTTCTCGTGGTTGCGCGACGGCCCGCCTTCCACGAGGTAGGACGCGAGGGTGAACGGCGCGCCGGCGAATCCGATCAGCGGCGTCGGCCCGAGGTCGTCGACGAGGGCACCCACCGCCGCCGTCACGAAGTCCACGTCGTCGGGCTCGAGCGGCCGCAGCTGCTGCAGGTCGCGCTCCGAACGGATCGGAGACGCGATGATCGGCCCCACACCCGGCTTGATGTCCAGGTCCACGCCGATCGCCTTGAGCGGCACCACGATGTCGCTGAACAGGATCGCCGCGTCCACGCCGTACCGGCGAACCGGCTGCAGGGTGATCTCGGTGACCAGGTCCGGGCGGCTGCACGCGTCGAGCATCGCGACGCCCTCGCGCAGGCGGCGGTACTCCGGGAGGGACCGACCGGCTTGCCGCATGAACCACACCGGTGTGTGCGGCACCGGTTCGCGGCGGCAGGCGCGAAGGAAGGCCGAACTGGCCAGCTGGTCGGGCGTCACCGCCGCATGCTGTCACGGGCCAGCCAGCCGCAATCAGCCAGCTGGAATCAGCCAGCCGGAATCAGCCAGCTGGAATCAGCCGGCGGCGATCAGTCCGACACCGGCAAGAGCCGCGACGACCCCGGCGTTCTGGACCGCCGCCAACCGCTCCTGGTGCACGACCCGCGCGAGCAGAACGGTCACGACCGGGTAGAGCGAGCCGAGGACAGCCACCACGCTGACCAGGCCGCGGGTGCTCGCCCAGCCGAACGCGAGATTGGCCGCGGCGTCGCCGATCCCCACGACCGCGATCAACGCCAGGTCGCGGGTCGTGAGCCTGATCGGCGTACGACGGGTACGGGCAGCGACCCGGCTGAGGAGGACGAGCGCCACCACCAGCACCGAGGTGATCCGCATGGTGACCAGCGTCATCAAGGTGCTCGTGCGCGAACCCTCGGCGATGAAGAGCAGTGCCAGCCCGAAGCCGACCGCAGCGGCTACGGCGAGCAAGAGTGGCCGGGCCCCGGCTCGACCGCTGAGCTCAGGACCGCTCGCCAGCACGACGCCGAGAACCGCAACGACGATCCCGACGAGCTGCAGCGCACCCGGGCGCTCGCCTCGGCCCAGGCCGACGGCCACCGGCACCACCACACCGAGAGCGGCGATGGGTGATACCACTCCCATCGGGCCCATGGCCAGCGCGCGGTAGAACGCGACCAGCCCGGCGAGCCCGGCGAGCCCGGCGGCAACGGCCCAAGGCAGGTAGCCACCGGGCGCCTGCAGCTCGCCCGCTGCGCCCGCGATGGCCGCCACCGTGAGCAGTCCAGCCAGCTGGGAGGCACCGACCACGAGCAGCGCGGGCAGCCGCCGGGAGATGGTCCCGCCGAGGAAGTCCGCCCCGCCCCACAGCAGGCTGGAGAGCAGCGCGAGCAGGGCGGCCATCCGGGCAGAGTACGGGCCGACGCGCCAGGCCATGCGCACGTTCCCCGGCTCATCGACCGACCGGGCCTACGCTGGCGTTATGGCCGCCCGCCGCGAGATCGACGACGGGCCCGACGCGTTCCGTCGGGCCGTGGCGGCGCTGCGCGCGGCGACGCCTCGCGGCGAAGTCGTGCTGCAGGAGACGCCCGCTCCAACCCGGCTCGCCCCGCACGCGATGGCCATGACCGCCGACGTCGTGGTTGCCGACGAGGAGCTCGCGACGGGACGGCTCGTTCTGTTGCACGACCCCGCTGGGCACGAGGCCTGGCAGGGGACGTTCCGCCTGGTCACCTATGTGCGCGCCGACCTGGAGCCGGAGATCGCCGCCGACCCCCTGCTCCCCGGGGTTGGCTGGGCCTGGCTCACCGAGGCCCTCGCTGCGCACGGCGCCGCGTTCATTGCCGAAAGCGGGACGGTCACCCGGGTCATCTCGGAGAGCTTCGGGGCGATGTCGCCCCAGCCCGGTTCCGCACAGATCGAGATCCGCGCGTCCTGGACGCCCGTCGACGACGCGCTGGGCGCGCATCTGCTCGCGTGGTGCGAACTGTTGGGCACGACCGGCGGCCTGCCGCCACTGCCGGCCGGCGTGACCGCGCTGCCGACCCGGCGGGCATCGCGACCGGTCTGACCAGTCACGGACAAGATCATTCGTGACAAAGTGCAGTGAAACGCCCGGTGTGTCGCCGCAGTACGTCGCGAACGATCTTCGGGGCTGTGTCTGAGCTCCGCGTCATCGGGCCGGCCGCCGCTTCAGGATCGCTGATCCGCGGCCGATGGTCTTCAGGACACGTTTGATCCGGACCGTCAGGAGACCCGGTGACCGCACTGGTCGAACGCCACGGGCTCACCCAGCCCGCGGCTCGGGCTGCCCGCTTCACCGCCATGGTGGTCGTCGCGAGCCCGTTCGTACGTGACGCGATCGTGCGCAACCTGCAGTCGCTGGGTGCCCGCGATGTGGTCGAAGCCGCCAGTCTGGCCGAGGCACGCGCCCGGGCCCGCACCGACAGCCCTCGGGACCTGTGCGTCGTCGACGGCGCCCTGCCGGACGGCTCCGGAATGGCCCTGGTCGGTGAGCTGCGTGCACTGGGGTGGTCCCGCGGTGTCCTGCTCTCTTCCGCCGAGGACCTCTACACCGTCCGGGCCGCGCTCGCCTCTGGCGTACGCGCCTTCCTGGTGAGCTCCGCGGCCGCACCCTTGAGCCTGACCAACCGACCGGGTCCCGGCGTCCTGCCGGTCCAGCGCCCGCGGACTTCGACCCGGGCGACCGGGGCTGACGGGCTCTCCGCGCGCGAGGTCGAGGTGCTCCAGCTCGTGGGCGACGGCCGCTCCAACAAGGAAATCGGCGAGGTGCTCGGCCTGTCGGCGCTGAC
>JBDUAP010000186.1:0-5815 GCA_040004585.1 Sporichthyaceae bacterium | reverse complement strand
GCAAGACCCTCGCCGTCCTCGCCGTCGAGACGCTGCAGGTGGTCCTGATCTGCGATCTTGCGCTCGCCCTGGGCTGGCAACCCACCGGGTCGGCCCTGGCGGTCCTGCCGCTGCTCCTCACTGGAACCGCCACATTCTGCGCCTTCGGGCTGCTGATGGCGGGGTCGCTGCGCGCCGAGGCGACGCTC
Organism: Sporichthyaceae bacterium; assembly: GCA_040004585.1. Lineage (GTDB taxonomy): Bacteria > Actinomycetota > Actinomycetes > JACCUZ01 > JACCUZ01 > JBDUAP01. Next base: position 5,627 of record JBDUAP010000186.1, on the reverse strand, counting down.
GCGTTCGCCAACCTGATCTACCTGCTCCTGCTCGTCACCGGTGGGATCGCGGTGCCGCTGGACCGTTTCCCGTCCGGGGTCCGCACCGTGCTCGAGCTGCTCCCCGCCGGTGCCCTGGCGGAGGGGCTGCGCGACGTCCTGCGCAATGGCGCAGGGATGCCCTGGTCACACCTCGGTGTGCTGGTCGCCTGGGCCGTCGCGGCCGGCGCAGCCGCGGCGGCAAGCTTCCGCTGGGAGTGATGCAAGGAACTGTCTGCAGCGGAACCCTTGCAAAGATTTCTTTGGGATTGTAGCGTTACCCTTATGACCTCCGTCCCGCCGGCCGGCGCACCCCTGCAGAGCTCGATCGACGTCCGCGACCCGCGGGCACTTCGGGCGCTGGCTCATCCGCTGCGCGGGAAGCTCCTCGGGCTGCTCCGCCTGGACGGCCCCTCCACCGCGACCCAGCTCGGCTACCGACTCGGTGAGAGCAGCGGGTCGACCAGCTACCACCTACGCCAGCTCGCCGCCTACGGCTTCGTCGAGGACATGCCCGGCGAGGGCACCGGTCGGGAGCGCTGGTGGCAGGCGCTGCACCGCAGCACGCACTGGGACACGGGCGACTTCCTCGACCACCCAGCGGCGCGCGAGGTGGTCGACGAGCTGCTGCTCGCGCAGATCGACGCACGGCGCCGCACACTCTCCGCCTACTTCGACCAGCGCCGGGACCTCGGCGTCGAGTGGGAGACGGCGGGATCGCTGAACGACTACGCCCTCCGGCTGCGACCGGACCAGGCCCGTGCGCTGGCCGACGAGGTGAATGACGTCCTGGCGCGATGGCGCGACGCACACGGGCAGCCCCAAGGCAGCGAGTCCGACCACCAGTCCGACCCCGCGCTCGTCATGGTCAACCTCGATGTCCTGCCTCTCTCGGAGTACCCGCTGTGACCCTCACCGTCGCCGCTGCCGGCCGCCGCTACGTCGGGCTGACGGCACTGCGCTGGTTGCCGATTGGTCTGTCCGTCCCGGTGACCGTGCTGCTGGCGCAGTCCCGCGGTCTGAGCGTCGCCGAGATCGGCCTGGTCTTCGTCGCCCACTCGCTGGTCGCGCTGGTCCTCGAGCTGCCGACCGGCGGGCTGGCCGACGCGATCGGGCGACGTCCGGTGCTCGTCCTGTCGGGGCTGCTGCAGATCGCCGGACTCCTGCTGCTCGCAAGCGCGACCAGCCTGGTCCTCTTCATGGCGGCGTACGCATTGAAGGGAGCCGGCCGCGCGTTGGACTCCGGGCCGCTCGAGTCCTGGTACGTGGACGCCGTACACGAACTCAGCCCGGACACCGACGTCACGCCGGGGCTCTCGCGGGCAGCGGTCGCGGACGGTCTCGCACTGGCGGTCGGCGCCGTCCTGGGCGGCGCGCTCCCGTCGCTCGCGAGCAATGGCTCGACCCCGCTCACTCTGCCGCTCCTCGTCGCGGCCGCCCTCGGCGCCGTCAACATCGCGGCAGTCCTGCTGTTCGTCACGCCGCTCGGCCCGGCCAACGCGGTCCGCATGCCGAGGCTGCTCCGCACCAGCGTGCGTGAGGTGCCGATGATCGTGCGCGACACCATCGGACTCGCCGCCCGTGACAGGGCCCTGCGGCTGCTGCTCGTCATCACGTTCATAGCCGGCATGGTCCTGTCCACCCTCGAGCTGCTCGGACCGCTGCGCTTTGCCGACCTGGCCGGCGACGCGACCGACGGCAGCGCGGTGTTCGGGATCGTGATGGCCATCTCGTTCGGGGCGGCAGCGGTCGGATCGGCGCTCGCGACGACTGCGCGTCGGGCCGCCCGCGGCTCGATAGCCCGAGCAACAGCAGTCCTGATGCTGTTCTGCGCTCTGGCATTGGCCGGGATCGCCCTGTCCCCCACCGTGGTCCTCGCGGGCGCTGCCTACGCGGCTTTTTACCTGTGGAACGGCGGCGGCTGGCCACTGCGCAAGCAGGTCCTGCACAGCAGGGTCGACTCGTCGCGTCGCTCGACCACCGTGTCGGCAGCCTCGTTCGCGTTGATGCTCGGCGGGATCACCGGCAGCCTGCTGCTTCCGTTGCTCACCGAGCTGACAAACCTGACGACGGGCTTTGCATCGGCCGCCGTCTTGCTACTCCTCTCGGCAGCACTGTCGCTGCGGCTGCCCCAGGACACTCCCCCGCGGCAGCTGGCCCAGCCGGCACCCGTCCCGACCAAGGACGAAGTGCTCGCGCCGTAGGCTGCACCGCGTGAGCGACCGCCTGGCCGGGCTCCGGCAGTGGCGGCCCACCCCCACTGCCGTGCGCCGCGCTTTCCTCGGCGCCCTGGTGGCGAACACGTCAATCGTGGTCACCGGTGGGGCGGTGCGGCTGACCGCGTCCGGCCTCGGCTGCCCCACCGTGCCCAAGTGCACCGACACCAGCCTGATCCCCACGGCCGAGATGGGCGCGCACGGCGCGATCGAGTTCGCCAATCGGATGCTCACGTTCGCGCTCGCGGCCGCCGTGGCCGCAGCACTGGTCACCGCCTGGCGGGCGGGCCGCCGGGAGCTGGTCCGGGCGGCTGCCCTGCTCATCGTCGGGATCATCGCGCAGGCCGGCCTCGGCGCGGTGACGGTCAAGACCGGTCTCAACCCGGTCACCGTGATGGCGCACTTCCTGCTCTCGATGGCGCTGATCGCGATTGCCGTGCGGGCCTACGAGATCGCGTCAGCCGCGCCTGAGCAGGTCATGCCCGTCGTAAGCCGTGAGTTGCGGCTCGGCGCGGGAGCGCTCCTCGTCGTCGTCGCCCTGACGTTGTTCGCCGGCACGGTGGTCACCGGCACCGGCCCGCACTCCGGCGACAAGGACTCGACCGATCGGCTGCCGTTCGCGCTGGCCACGGTCACCCACCTGCACGCCGACCTGGTGTTCATCCTCGTCGGCCTGTCGATCGGGCTGCTCATCGCAATCGCTGCGACCGGCGGTCCCGGTTTCCTGGTACGCCATGCGGTGGTGCTGCTCGGCGTGGTTCTCGCGCAGGGGACGATCGGCTACGCGCAGTATGCGACCGACCTACCCGTTGTCCTGGTCGGTCTGCATATCCTCGGCGCCTGCCTCGTGTGGATCGCAGCGCTGCGGGTCGCCTTCGGCCTAAACCCTCGGCTGACTGGCCGAGGCGCCGCCGTCAGAACGGGAGCAGCGGGTCGATCGCGACGGCGACGAAAAGCAGCGTGAGATAGGTGATCGACCAGTGGAACAGCCGCATCGGCCGCAGCGCAGCCCCGGCCAGGCCGGACCGCGCCCGGCCGAGCAGCCGGTGCGCCTCGAGCAGGAAGGCACCACCGAGCACCACGGCGGCTATGCCATAGACCGGCCCGGTGGGGGCCACCGGCCACAGCACCAGTGAGGTGGCGACCATGACCCAGCTGTACACGACGATGCGTCGCGCGACCACGACGACGTCGGCCACGACCGGCAGCATCGGCACACCGGCAGCCGCGTAGTCGTCCTTGAAGCGCATCGACAGTGGCCAGTAGTGCGGCGGGGTCCAGAAGAAGATCACCATGAACAGCACAACAGGCGTCCACGACAGCGACCCAGTCACGGCGGCCCAGCCGATCAGCACGGGCATGCAACCGGCCGCGCCGCCCCAGACGATGTTTTGCGGCGTGCGCCGCTTGAGCGCCATGGTGTAGACGCAGACGTAGAACAGGATCGCGCCGAGCGCGAGCACGGCAGCCAGCCCGTTCACCGTCGCGGCCAGCCAGGCGACGGCCACGACGCCCAAGGCCACCCCGAACCAGAGTGCCTCCGCCGGTGCGACCAGCCCGGTTACCAGCGGGCGGCGCTCGGTGCGGTGCATGACCACGTCGATGTCGCGGTCGAGGTAGCAGTTGAGGGTGTTGGCGCTGCCAGCCGCGAGGGTGCCCCCGACAAGGGTGGCCAGCACGAGGCGGAGGGACGCGACGCCACCCTCGGCGAGGAACATCGTCGGCACCGTGGTGACGAGCAGCAGCTCGATGATCCGCGGCTTTGTCAGCGCGACGTAGGCCGCGACGGTGCGCCGGACCCCACGCCGTGGCTGAGGGGGGCCGCCGAGCGTCACCGCACCCGTGGTGGGGCGGGAGTCAACGGCCGTCACAGGCACCTCGGAAGGAGACGAAAAGGGGGATCTCAGGGCTGCGTCTCAACTGTAGCGACCCCGTGCGTGCCCGCTTGGCTGCTGGGTAGGCTCGCCGCGTCAGTGAGATCAACAACACGATCAGCGACGAGATCAGGACACCCAGCGTGGGACCAGCCGAAGGAGCCCTGCCCCGGTGACTACCAAGCAGCAGAAGCTCGAGTGGACCGACCTGGACCAGAAGGCGGTCGACACGATCCGGGTCCTCGCGATGGACGCCGTGCAGAAGGTCGGCAACGGCCACCCCGGCACCGCGATGAGCCTGGCGCCGGCGGCGTACCTGCTGTTCCAGCGCTACCTGCGTCACGACCCCACCGACCCGAACTGGCTCGGTCGCGACCGCTTCGTCCTCTCCGCCGGGCACTCCAGCCTGACGCTCTACATCCAGCTCTACCTGTCCGGCTACGGCCTGGAGCTCGATGACCTCAAGCAGCTGCGCACCTGGGGCTCGCTGACCCCCGGGCACCCGGAGCACGGTCACACCGCGGGTGTCGAGACGACGACCGGGCCGCTCGGCCAAGGCGTCGGGAACGCGGTCGGTATGGCGATGGCCGCCCGCCGCGAGCGCGGCCTGCTCGACCCAGACGCCGCACCAGGCGAGAGCCTGTTCGACCACGACGTCTGGTGCATCGCCTCCGATGGCGACATCGAGGAGGGTGTCTCGAGCGAGGCGTCGTCGCTGGCCGCCACCCAGCGGCTGGGCAACCTGACCCTGATCTACGACCACAACCACATCTCGATCGAAGACGACACCACGATTGCTCTGTCCGAGGACACCGCCGCGCGCTACGCGGCCTACGGCTGGCACGTGCAGGAGGTCGACTGGCTGTCCAGCACCGGCAAGTACGTCGAGAACGTGCAGGCTCTGGCCGATGCATTCGACGCCGCCAAGGCCGTCACCGACCGGCCGTCGTTCATCTCGCTGCGCACCGTGATCGCGTGGCCCGCTCCCGACGCGCAGAACACGGGCAAGGCCCACGGCAGCGCGCTCGGCGCCGACGAGGTCGCTGCCACCAAGAAGGTCATGGGGATGAACCCCGACCTGACCTTCAACGTGGACCCGGAGGTGCTGGCGCACGCGCGAGGGGTCATCGAGCGCGGGCGGGCCCGGCACGCCGACTGGGACGAGAAATTCGCGGCCTGGGCGCAGAGCCACGCCGAGCAGAAGGCGCTGCTCGACCGGATGAGCACGCGCACCCTGCCGGACGGCTGGGCCGCGGCCTTTCCTCAGTTCCCGGCCGACCCGAAGGGGCTGGCCACCCGCAAGGCCTCCCAAGCGGTGCTGAATGCGATCGTGCCGGTCCTTCCCGATCTGTGGGGTGGCTCGGCCGACCTGGCCGAGTCGAACAACACGACGCCCAAGGGCGAGCCATCGTTCCTTCCGGAGGACCGCCAGTCCAAGGAGTTCCCCGGCGGCCCTTACGGACGGGTGCTGCACTTCGGCATCCGCGAGCACGCCATGGGCTCGATCATGAACGGCATC
>JBDUAP010000006.1:0-19736 GCA_040004585.1 Sporichthyaceae bacterium | reverse complement strand
GTCGGTCTCGCGGTAGGTCCAGCGAGTTCCCGGTTTCATCGGCCAGTACGGGTTGTCGATCTCGGTGGTGAAGGTGGTTGGGTCCAGGTGCACCGGCTCGTCGCCCTGGGGAAGCCGGTCCACGACTGCCTGCGACGTCGTGGATGTCTGGCGTGGCGACGACTGTGAGTCGTTGCCGGAGCAGCTGGCTACCGCGGCCGTTGACAACACGATGGCAAACACTGCCGAGGCCGGACGATTCAGCATGGTCGTCACCCTTCTGAGTAGCGGGTCACCGGAGCGTCTCAGGGGCCGCCTGAATCTGCGCTGAACGCCGTCAACCCATCCGCTGAGGTCCGAAAACTCCTCCGACTCTCACGGTGCTCTCATCGTCCGGTTGTGATCGTTGGCTCCGTGACCACACACCGAGACCCACGCGTCAAGCCTGTTCTGGCGACCACTGCCGCGGTCGCGATCCTCGCCCTGCTGGCTGCCTGCGGCGGCGGCGGGAGCACGGCTAGCCCGTCGAAAACCACCTCGACTCCTCGTTCGTCTGGCACGCCGTCGTCGGTGTCGCAATCGCCGACGGTGAGCAAGGTTGCGCCCGTGCCCGTGGAGAGCAACCCGCCGGGGGACATCCCGGACAACCTCGCCTTCGTCAGGTACACGAACGCCGCCGGCCACTACACGTTCACTCACCCCGAAGGCTGGGCGCGGACCGTTAACGGCGTGCAGGTGCGTTTCACCGACAAGCTCAACGGCGTCACCGTGGAAAGCGCCCCGGCTCCGGCCGCGCGGACGGTCGCATCGGCAAAGGCGAACGACGTACCCCGGCTGCGCCAGAGCGTCCCGGCGTTCCAACTGCGGAATGTCACCGAGGTCTCCGTGCCTGGCGGGACCGGCGTGCAGATCGTGTTCCGTCGCAACTCCGATCCTGACCCGGTGACCGGAAAGGTGTTCCGCGACGAGGTGGAGGAGTACCTCCTCTACAAGAACGGTCGGCTGGTCCGGATGGACCTCTACGGCCCGGTGGGTGCTGACAACGTCGACGCCTACCGCACCATGTCTGGAAGCCTGCGGATCCGGTGATGACGACGGCGCCGGTCCTCGAAGCGCGCGGCCTGCACCGCTTCTTCCGGCGGGGCGGGGAGGAGGTTGCGGCCCTGCGTGACGTCTCCCTGACCGCCTGGCCGGGCGAGACCATCGCGGTGGTGGGACCGTCGGGCTCCGGGAAGTCGACCTTGCTGAACCTCCTCGCGGGGCTCGATGACCCCGATGGCGGCAGCGTCAGCGTCACCGGTGAGCTGCTCAGCCACCAGCCGGCCTCTGTTCAGGCCGGTGTGCGCGGCCGGCAGGTCGGGGTGCTGACCCAGTCCGGTGGCTTGGTCGAGCATCTCGACGTGATCGGGAACCTCCGACTCGCGGCCTCCTTCCGACCGACGCGGCCTACCCCGTCCGAGTTGATGGCACTGCTGGAGGCGGTCGGGCTGCGGAGCCGGTCCACGTCCCGTCCTTCGACGCTCTCCGGTGGCGAGACCGCCCGCGCCAACCTCGCCGTCGCGCTCGCGGGAGGGCCCAGGCTGCTGCTCGCGGACGAGCCGACGGCCGAGGTGAGCCGCGACGAGGAGTCGGTTCTCCTCGAGCTGCTCGCGGCGCTGCAGCCGCCCGGGGGCGCAACCGTGATCGTCACCCATTCCGAAGCGGTTGCCGGGGCCGCGGACCGAGTCGTGCATCTCGTCGACGGGAGAGTTCAGTGACCGCAGTGCAGACCGCTCCTTCGCCCTACGTGGTCGCCGAGTCCCTCGCAATCCGCTTCGGCGCGACCGACGTACTCCAAGGTGTTGATCTCGAGGTGCTTCCTGGTGCACAGATCGCGATCTCCGGCCGATCGGGCAGCGGGAAGTCGACGCTGCTGCTGGCACTTGCCGGACTCATCACCCCGACCCGCGGAATGGTGAGCTGGCCGGGCCTGGCGTCCGAGTCCCCGCTTCGGCGCGGGCAGATCGGGATGGTGTTCCAGGCACCCTCCCTGATGCCTGAGCTGACAGCCCTGGAGAACGTCACGCTCCCGCTGCGACTGCGAGACGTGGACGTCGGGGCTGCCCGCGCCCGAGCTCTGGCGGCGCTTGTCGAGGTCGGTGTCGCTGACGTCGCGGATGCGTTGCCAGCTCAGCTCTCGGGCGGTCAGCAGCAGCGGGTCGCGGTCGCCCGAGCTCTGGCCGGTCGGCACCGCCTGGTGCTGGCTGACGAGCCGACCGGCGCCCTCGACCGCGAGCATGCCCACCACGTGGTCCAGGCGTTGCGCGACGCGGTGGCCGCCGTGGGTGGCGCCCTGGTCCTCGCCACCCATGACCCCGAACTTGCCGCACTGCTGGACCAGAAGATTTCCGTTGACGACGGTCACCTTGCCCTGGCGGGGCTCCGATGAGGGCGACGGCTTGGCTCTCCGGGCTGCTGAGGCGCCGCCTGGTCGAGGTGCTCACCGCTGCCGTGAGCCTGGCGCTCACGGTCGCGTTCGTGGCCTCCCTGGGCGCGTTCGTCACGCAGAGCAGGGCCGCTCTCACCGTTCGGGCAGCCGCGTCCACGCCCGTGGACTGGCAGGTGCAGGTGACTCCGCAGGGGAAGCCCGCCGCGGTGGCACGCCAGGTCGCCCGCCTTCCCGACCTGCGCGTTGTCGAGCAGGTTGCCTTTGCGCGGGTGCCGGCACTGGAGTTCGCCGGGGTGGGTGGGACCAGGCAGACGGGGACGGCGTACGTCGTTGCGCTGCCCCCGTCGTACGCAAGATCGTTCCCTGGCGAGCTGCGCCCCTTGCTGGGTTCGGCAACGGGTGCCCAGCTGTTCCAACAGACCGCAGCAAACCTGGCCGCGGCCCCGGGTGACCGGATCACCGTGCGCACGGCCTCGGGGTCAGCCCCCGTCACGGTCGACGGTGTCGTCGACATGCCGGCTGCGGACTCGTTCTTCCAGGTCGTCGGCCTTGCACCGGGAGCCGGCGCGACTGCGCCGCCGGACAACGTCCTCATCGTCCCGCCGGCGGACTTCGCCGCCACGGTCGGTTCCACGGCTGTGGTGCACCAGCTGCACGTCGGCTTCAAGCACGCAGCCCTGCCGGCCGACCCGCAGAAAGCAGCACTTCTCGTCCAGTCCCGCGGCAACCACCTGCAGGCGGCTGTCGCCGGCGGCGCCCTCGTCGGGGACAACCTCGGCGTCGCGCTGACAGCCGCCGGTGAGGATGCCAGGTACGCCAACCTGCTCTTCCTGCTGTTGGGCCTTCCGGGCCTCGCACTCGCGGCGGTCGTGGCAGGACTCGTCGTCGCTCTTCGTTCGGACCGGCGCCGGCGAGAGGTCGCGCTGCTCCGCTTGCGCGGTGCTACCACGGCGGGCCTGCTGCGCCTGGTGACTGCCGAGGCTGCTCTCACCGCGGCGCTTGCCGCTGCAGTGGGACTTCCCTTGGCCGTCCTGGCCATCAAGCTCGCACTCCCAAGTGGCGCAGCGCTGTCCGTGGGCTGGGTCATCGCCGCCGTGGCGAGTGCCACGTTGCTCGCGGCCGGAACGCAGGCGGGAACCGTGCTCCGGACGATCCTGCGCCCGCGCGAGTCCGGTGTCGCGGCCGAGGCGTCTCGCAGCCTGCAGACGGCCAGCCCGTGGCCGCTGCGTGTTGGTCTCGACGTCGTCCTGCTCGCCGGAGCCGCGTTCGCGTTCGCGCTGACGGCACGCAGCGGATACAAGGTCGTGCTGGCTCCGGAAGGCGTGCCGACTACTCAGGTGAACTTCGCCGCTCTCGCCGGTCCCGCCCTGGCCTGGCCGGGCCTGGCGCTGCTCGTGTGGCGACTCACCTCCCTTGCCACCGGTCGCCGGACCGGGCGTTTCGCCCGCCGACAGAGCGGCACGGCACCGGAGCTGGAGGCGGCTGCTTTGCGCCGGAGGCGTCGCACCATCGCGCGGGGGGCTGCTGGTCTGGCCGTGGCGTTCGGTCTGGCGGCCTCGACCGCGATCTTCACCGCGACCTACCAGACACAGTCCCGCGTGGATGTCGCCCTGACGGTGGGCAGCGATGTGGCCGTAGTCGAGCCACCCGGCGCGACGGTCGGTCCGAACGCCGGTCGTGCACTCCTGGGCGCTCCAGGAGTTCGAGCGGTCGAGCCACTGCAGCACCGTTTTGCCTACGTCGGACCAGACCTGCAGGACATCTATGGGGTCCGGGCGAGCAGCTTCGCCTCCGTCGCTCCGTTGCAGGACGCATTCGTCCCCGGCGGCACGGTGGCCGGGGCTCTGGCGGCAATGGACAAGACGCCGGACGGCGTCCTGCTTTCTGCCGAGACGCTGCACGACTACCAGCTGCACACCGGCGACCTGATCCGGATCCGCCTGCAGACCGGCGCGGACAAGGTCTACCGGCCGGTGTCGTTCCACGTTCTCGGCCAGGTAGCGGAGTGGCCGACGGCCCCGAAGGACAGCTTCATCGTGGCCAACGCCGACTACCTCGCCAAGACGACTGGCTCGAATGCGGTCGGGACGTTCCTCCTCGCTAGCCATACGCCGACCGCCACGGCCGACGCGCTGCGGTCCCGGCTCTCCGGCACCGGTGCTCAGGTGCAGGACATCGTCTCGTCGCGCGCTCAGGTCACCAGTGCGACCGGCCTCGCTGCAACCGACCTGGCGGGTCTGTCCCGCCTCGAGCTCGGCTTCGGGGTCGTGCTCGCGCTCGCCTGCTCGGCGCTGGCTCTGCTCGGTGGCATCGTCGAGCGCAGACGGGCACTGGTGCTCCTGGCTGCCCTCGGGGCAACTGCGCGCCAGCGCGGGCGCTTCCTGTCGTCGGAGGCGCGGGCGGTGGTGGTGTCCGGGCTGCTGGGTGGCACTGCCATCGGAGCCCTCATCGCCTACCTGCTCGTCAAGGTGCTCACCGGGATCTTCGACCCGCCGCCGGCCGTCGCCACCATCCCGTGGAATTACCTGGGCGGGTTGCTGGCTCTCGTTGTTGGCGTCACGGTCGCTGTCGTCGCCGGTGTCGGGCGTCTTGTCGCGCGCGCCGGGCCGAGCGAGCTGCGCGACCTGTGAGGCCCGCAGCGGGGCTAACGTCGTGACGAGGGGAGGAGGGTCGTGAAGCTGCTCGTCATCGAGGACGACGTTCGGATGGCCGGGCTGCTACGCCGTGGGCTGGGGCAGGAGGGCTGGGCGGTCGACGTGGTGCGCGACGCCGTGGATGCGCGGCACGCGGTGTCGAGCACGCCGTACGACGCGGTGGTCTGTGACGTCGGGCTTCCCGGCCCGGAGTCGGGGCTGGACTGGTGTCGCTGGTTGCGTGCGGAGGGCATGTGGACGCCGGTCCTGATGCTGACCGCCCGTACGGACGTGAGCGACCGCATCGCCGGCCTCGACTGCGGTGCGGACGACTACCTGGGCAAGCCGTTTGCGTTCGGTGAGCTGGCCGCCCGCTTGCGCGCCCTGCTCCGCCGCGGCGAGACGGAACGGCCGACCGTACTGCGCAACGGCGAGTTGGTGCTGGACCCGGCTAGCCACGAGGTTCGCTGGGCGGGCGCCCCCGTGGCGCTGTCTCCCCGCGAGTTCGCGTTGCTCGACTACTTCATGCGGCGTCCCGGCGACGTGCTTCGCCGGAGCGAAATCCTCGACCACGTGTGGGACTACGCGTACGACGGCACGTCCAACGTCGTCGACGTCTACGTCCGCTACCTCCGTACCCGGCTGGGAGCAGCGGGAGCGCCCGAGCTCCTCGAGACGGTCCGCGGTGTCGGCTACCGGCTGGCGGCGCTCGCATGAGGATGTCGCCGTCATCATTGCGCGGGCGGCTCGTGCTCGGAGCCGTGGTCGTCGGTGTTGCGTTCGCCGTCCTCTTCGGTGCGGCGGCCACTTGGCGCCTGCACCAGATCGAGGACCGCGCGCTCCGGGCCGCCCTGCTCACCCGCCTCGACCTGGTTCGTGACGAGATTCGTCCGGACGGTTCGTTGCGCCCGGACCGCGGCAGCCCCAAGACCGAACTCGTTCAGGTCCTCGGGCCGGACGGGAAGGTGCGTGCCGCCAGTCCCGCCCTGTCCGGCTTGCCTCCCCTCGTGAAGTTGTCCGCCGTCATTGCCAATGGTTCCGCCGAAGCCCAGGTGGAGGAACGGTCGCTGCAGAATCCCGACACCGATCTGGCTGCCATCGGGGTCCCGCTGCGACTCCCCGCGGCCGGCTCATCGCCGGCCGGCAACGGTGCCCTCGTTGTCGCCGTGGACGCGGAGGGCTTCAGCGCGGTCACCACCGACCTCCCGAGGCTATTGCTCGCAGGCCTGATCAGTGTGGTCGCCGCCATTGCCCTGCTCGCCTGGTTCCTGGCCGGGCGAGCGTTGCGCAGCGTCACCGGGCTCACCGAGGAGGCGGAGCGAGTGAGCGTCGGCGCAATGCACGACGGCCTGCCGGTTCCGGTGGGCGACGCTGAGTTGGCTCGTCTGGTGACTGCGTTGAACCGGATGCTGTGGCGCCTCAGCGACGCGCATGCGCGCGAGCTCGCCTTCGCTGCGGATGCCGGGCACCGGTTGAGGACGCCGGTCGCCACCCTGCGCGCGGAGGCAGAGCTCGCAATCCGCGAGGACGACTCCAGGGAGCAGGTGGCGGCACTGCGCCGCATCATGCAAGACGCCGATCAGTTGACCCTGATCGTGGACAGGATGCTGGCCCGGAGCAAAAAGCCGGCGCTGTCCGCGACGACGGTGCGTGAGGCGCTCGAGGCGGCGGAGTCGCGGTGGTCCCGTCAGGCCGATGTGGCCGGGGTGGGCCTGACCCTCACCATCGAGCCAGCGGTCCCCACCGAGAGCTGCGTCGCTGACCTCCCCGGCACGGCGGACCCAATCGTGGACAACGCCGTGCGTCATACGCCTCAGGGTGGCTGGGTGGTCGTCGCCGTCAGGACCGACGCGGCCCAGTCGTCGATCGTGCTTGACGTCAGCAACTCCGGACCCGGTATCGATGCGGAGATGGTGCCGAAGATCTTCGACGCGTGGGTCAGCAGTCGAGACGCCAGTGTCGCCGGCGGCCTCGGGCTCTGGGTGGCGAGAGAGAGCGCCCGCGCTGTTGGCGGCGAGGTCACCCTGCTCGACCCGTCACCCGGAGACACCTCGTTCCGCGCCATCCTCCCGGTGACGAACAACCCGTCCTGAAGGCACGGGCGATCAGAAGTTCCCGCCTGGGCGGCGTCCACCGCAGGAGGAGACGCGGTTGTCGACGCCGAAGCACGCCCGCCAACACAAAGGTGAGGCAGATCACTCCGAGCGCATCATCCCGGGTCAGGGCCGCAGGATCGTCGACCGGCTAGAGACGAACGCGTCGTAGATCTCGGTACCTACGGTGGCGGATCCGAGCCCGGCGCTCGGCCCGAGCCGGATCATCTGCAGCCGCATCGTGGCGTTGGGCAACCGGGTGACCGTCGCCTTGACTACACCGTCGATCACCAGCCGAATGCTGCCGTGCGTCCCGGCGATCCAACGAAGTTCCACGGCATGCGGTCCCGAGGTGACCGGTAGCGGTCTGATTCCCGCGAACCCGAACGGCTCTGCGACTACTCCTCTGGTTTGAACAGTTGGAAGAAGGTGGGGAAGGTGAGCAGGACGCCGAGGCCGATGAGAACGAGGGCGATGGTCAGGGCCTTCTTGGTCTCGGCCGGTCGGTTGCGGTAGACGGCGTGCAGGATCGCCCAGGACAGCAGCCAGACGACGACAGTCAAGGTGGTCTTGCCGGACAGTGGCCCGACGGACTCTTTGAACTTGAGCTTGTCCGCGAAGGAGGCGCTGGCCTCGCTCAGGGTGGTGAGCAGTCCTAGGACGAGGCAGCCGATGCCGCCGGCCAGGATGGCCGCGACGATGGGTCCCTCGGGCTTGTCTGGCTCATCGGTCGGAGGTTCGGGGAGGGCGGTTTCGGGACGCTCCCGGTTGGCGGTGGTCATTGCTGTTTCTCCTCAGCTGACGGGGGCGACTTTGGTGATGAACGCGCCGAGCGCGCCGGCCACAGCGGCGAACGCGAACGCTAGGACGAACAGGGCTATCGCGGCGCGGCGTACTCGGTCGTGGCGGATCAGGTTCGTGCCGTAGTACACGACGATGAACGCGACGACCGTCGCGAGGATGGGACTCATCCAGGCGATGTGTTCCTTCCATTCCATCCCGAACTTGTGCCAGTCGGCGGTGTTCGGGTCGGCCACCAGCAGCGACTTCGGGCTGTCCTTCGCCGGGTCGCGGTACCAGGGATAGACGATCCAGGTGCCGGTGATGACGGTCCCCCAGGCGGCGACCGCCATCGCGACCACCCCGACCCGCAGGCGACGGATCCGCTCGGTCACACCCGCCGGGGTCAGCAGGCCACGGCGCAGGCTGTACAGGCCCGCAAGCCCACCGCCGAAGCCGAGCAGGAACACGGCACCGAGGACCATGCCGTGCAACAGAGTCCACCACTCACGATCCGTGAAATGCATGACGAGCCTCATCTCTCCTAGCGGCCGGCGTGGCTGCCACGGCGGCGCCGGTGGCAGCTGCCGGACAGGGCGCAACGGGAGGACCTGTCGGGCCAAAGTTCCCGAACAGCAGGACATGCCTCATCAGGGCAGCCTGGTCAGCCACGCCGACGCTCGTCGCAGATGCAGCCCTGTGCTGGATGAACGGTCATGGCCCTACCGACTTCCGGGAATTGAAGACGCCGAGGTCTCGGGCGTAACGGCCGATGTGCGGAACGAACACCCGAAGAAGCGCGACGCGGCTACCGGGCGTGGTGGGCGGTCATTTCGCATGCCCAACAACCGAAGTGTCCGCCTGACGACGGCAAAGAACTGCGGGTCCGACCCAATGACCACGGCCGGACCCACAGTTGCAGGCGCCGGCACGTTCCTATGTCTTGAGACACCACACGGTGCCCCCGGCAGGATTCGAACCTGCGACACACGGTTTAGGAAACCGATGCTCTATCCCCTGAGCTACGAGGGCGCGATGCGCAGACTGTGCCTGGCCAGGACCAGCCAGTCGTGTCTTCGACCGACCGAGCCAGCGTAGTAGCCCGCCAACGGGCAGGCGCGAGCTCGTGGCGTCGCACTGTGAGCCCGGCAGCCGCTGGTTTCAGAGCTTGTTGAGCTTGGTGTACGGCGTAGTGATCCGGACGCGCTGGATGCCGAAGTCGACGAGAACGGCGATCTCGTGCTCTATCCCGACGACCGAGCCGAGCCCGTAACGGTCGTGGGTGACTCTGTCGTTGACGGCGAACTGCTCAACCGGCCGTGCGACGGGGGCGTTGAAGGGACTGCTGGGCAGATGGCGTCGGGTCACGGCGCGGGACGTTGTCATCACCTTCATTATGCCTGCCCCGGACGGGTCTGCGAGAAGTCAGCGCAACTTGTCCGCCAATTGGCCCCGAGCATGTGCGGAGGGTGACTCATCGCTTGCGATTTCATCGTTCTGATGTCATCTCGGGGGTTGACAGTGCAGCCTCCTCCGTGCCCGGGGCGGCTAGGGTCGGATCCGTGAGCGAACCTTCCGGGCCGGGGGCTGACCTCCCGCTGGAGCAGTCCGAGGACGACACCGACCACGGCTGGGGCGAGCAGCCGGACGAGGCCGACGACGACGAGCGGATCGCTCGTGAGAAGCCGCCGCACTACTGAAGCGACTCAGATGCTCCGTTGCCGCAGTAAGTCGCGGATCTCGCGCAGCAGCACGGTGTCCTCGCTCGGCGCCTCGACGGGTGGCTCCTCGCCCCGCTCGCGGCGCTGCATGAGCCTGGTGACCGGGACCACCACGACGAAGTAGACGATGGCCGCGACGATGACGAAGTTGATGACTGCGGTGGTGAACCCACCGATGTCGACGAACGTCTTGCCGTCGTTCTCGCGGATGAAGAACCCGAGCCCGAGGGAGTCCCGCCCGCCGACCGCGTTGATGATCGGTTGGATGATCTTCCCGGTGAATGCTGAGATGACGGTGGCGAAGGCGGCGCCGATGACCACTGCTACCGCGAGATCGACGACGTTGCCGCGCAGCAGGAAGTCCTTGAAACCCTTGATCATGCGCACTCCTCCGACGGTGTCAGAACGGGTTCACCGTGCCAGAGAGGATATCCGCTTGTCACCCGGCGGTGATGGTGAGCGACAGGCGGGACGTGACTGCGGCCGACGCCAGCCGCGCCGCTGTCTGGGACGTGGTCGCGAGTACGACGAGCGCGCCGACCTCGAAGCTCGCGCCTGACAACGCCGACTCGACCTCGCGCGGAACGGCCACCACGCGGACACCTGAGGCAACCAGGCGGGCCTCGGTGACCGCCGTCTCGCCGGCCGCTGTCTCGGTGGCACTGTCGGCGGCCAGCACGTCGATGACATCACCGGGCTGCAGCAGCCGCGCTGAGCCTGCGTCGGCGATGCGCACCGGAGCGGCCACGAGCCGTTCGCCGTAGCCCGCAAGGAGTGCGGGCCCGACCAGGCGGACGTCGGTGATCGTCTCCCCGGCACGCACCGGAACGGCGAGCACCCGGCCGGTCAGCTGGGCCTCGTCGATGATCGCGCCGGTCGGCACGGACTCCCGCGGCACGTTCACGATCCGGAGGTCCTCGGCGGTGATCGTCGTCCCGCCGGCCAGGTCGTGGGCAGCGGCCGCCACCGGCGAAGTCGGCGGGGGTGCGGGCGCCAGCACCGAGATGGCACACGCCGTCGAGCCGGCCAGCAGACCTGCGGCCAGCAACCGGCGATGGCGGGTCAGCGCCGCCCTGAGGTCGCGTCGCCAGGCGGCGGATGCGCCGCGAGCCGACGGACGGGGGCCGGTCACGGCAGGTCGAAGGGCAGCTTCAGCCCGTCCAGCGAGTGTCGGCAGACGCAGTCCACGTCGCTGGCGGGCAGCGCCGCGACGGCGTCGAGCAGCAGCTCTGTGACCGTCGCGATGTTGGCGGCGAAGACGCGCAGCACCTCCTCATGGGTCACGCCCTCGCCGTGCTCGAGGCCGGCATCGAGGTCGGTGACCAGCGCGACGGTGGTGAAGCACAGCGCGAGCTCGCGGGCCAGCGCCGTCTCCGGCATGGCGGTCATGCCGACGACCGTCCACCCCTGTAACTGGTGCCATAGCGACTCGGCCCGGCTGGAGAAGCGCGGGCCGTTGACGACCACCAAGGTGCCGCCGTCGACGGGGCCCAGCCCACGGTCGCGGCCTGCCGCCATGACGGCCCCCCGCCCGGTCGGGCAGTAGGGGTCGGCGAACGGGACGTGCACGACGACACCGGGCTCGTCGTAGAACGTGCTCGCGCGTCCCCACGTGCGGTCCACCACCTGGTCCGGCACGACCACCGAGCCGGCGTCGTGCTCCGCCTTCAACGACCCCACGGCGCACGGCGCGAGGACCTGGCGCACGCCGACCGTGCGCAGCGCCCACAGGTTGGCCCGGTAGTTGACGCGGTGCGGCGGAAAGAGATGGTCGCGGCCGTGCCGCGGCAGGAACGCGACCGAACGCCCGGCCACCGACCCGATGGTCAGCGAGTCGCTCGGGTCGCCCCACGGCGTCGCGACCTCGACGGTGGTCGCCGACTCGAGGAACTCGTAGAGACCCGAGCCGCCGATGATGCCGATCTCGGCGCGGGGCCCGTCGTACGCTGTGCTCGCGCTCTGCATCCGGCGACGATATCGACCGGGTCGCCGGTAGGACGGCGATGCACAGCCCTCAGGCGGCGCTGCCCGTTGTGGACGACGGACCCTTGGACTTGGTGCCCCCGCCGCTGGACGAGGAGTCGCCGGACTTCGTGCTGCTCGTCGAGGCGGCGTCGGTCTTGCCGGCGGGCGTGGCATCGGGCTTGAGGTCGGCCTTCGCGCCGGACTTCACGCCTGAGTCGGATTTCGTGTCGGATTTCGAGTCGGACCCGCTGGCGCCGGACTTGGCCTTCTCGCGGCTGTCGTTGCGGTAGAAGCCGCTGCCCTTGAAGACGATGCCGACGGAGTTGAAGACCTTGCGGAGGCGGCCCCCGCAGACAGGGCACAGGCTGAGGGCGTCGTCGCTGAAGGACTGCACGGTCTCGAAGTCGTGACCGCACTCGGTGCACACGTACTGGTACGTCGGCACGGCCGTCCCTTCGGGTCTCTTCCCTCGCGGCTGGCACTCTCGCAGCCGAGTGCTAATGATGCGTCATCCGGGAGCGTTCCGTCCACTGGGCGCGCTGGCCACCAGGGACGCCAGGACGACGACGTTGTCGCGGTAGTGGCCGGCGCTGTCGAACGGGCCGCCACACGTGATGAGGCGGAGCGCGGCGTGATCGGTGTTGCCGTAGACGAGCTTGGTGGGGAAGGCCTTCTTACGGAACAGCAGCACCGTGTCGACCTCGAAAATCGCCACCGAGCCGTCGGTGCGGGTAACCCGCACGCGGTCGTTCTTGCGCAGGGTGCCGAGCCGCCAGAAGACCGACGGCCCGTTCTTCGCCGAGTCGACATGCCCGACGATGACCGACGGGCCGAGCTCCCCGGGGGTCGGTGAGTAGCGGTACCAGCCCGCGTCGTCGTAGTGCCGGCCCGGCGGAGGAACCTCGATCGTGTTGTCGGCGGCCCGGCCGAGGCGGAGCAGCGGCGCCGTGACGCGGATCGCCGGAATGGCGATCGAGATCGGCCGGGATGCCGGGAGTACGAGCGGGGCCACCGGCTGGGTCGAGGCGGTCGGGCTCGGGGTGGTCGGGGGCTGCGTGGTGGGGGTGCCGCTCTCGCTCGCGGCCGCGACGGGGGGCTGCGGTGGCGCGTCTGGCCGGGTCGCTGCGACGCCGAGCACCGCGACTCCCGAGACCGCCAGAACGCCGGTAATCACGACGGCGATGAGACCGCGGTGACTACCGGCGTATCGGACGAGCTGAACAGACATCCCAGCTCAGTGCTCGCGCGCGGCTCGCCAGCCGAACAGAACGGTCGCAGATGCTGCCAGCAGCAGGGCGCCAGCGAGCGACAGGAGGGCAGCCTGACCAACACCGCCGCCAGTCGCGATGCTGGCTGCGCTGGACTCGTTCGTTGCACCGGCCAACGCGCGCCGCCGCGCAGACGAGGGCCGCGACGACCTCGCCTTGCTGACCGTCCTGGTCCGCTAGCCAGCCGGGTCCTCAGCGCTACCCGGGGCGGCCGCGATCGCGGTACCAACCGGCCAACCGGCCCGACCGGGCCACCGCGCGCAATCGGTTCTCGACCTCGTCGCGGACGCTCCCGGTCGCGACCACGATGAGTTCGTCGCCCACCCGCAGCTTCGTGGTGGGCGTCGGCACGAATGCCTCACCGTCGCGCACGACAAGGGTGATGGCAGCCCCTCGGGGGAGCCGCAGCTCGAACACCTCCACCCCGGCCAGCCGGGAGCCGTTGGGGACGTGCACCTGCAGCAGGTCGGCGTCCAGCCGGGTCAGTGGTGACGACTCGATGTCGAGGTCCTGCGACTCGCCTGGTCGGGTCAGGCCCAGTCGTCGTGCCATCCACGGCAGGGCCGGTCCCTGCACGAGCGTGTAGACCACGACCAGCACGAACACGATGTTGAAGATCTTTTCGTCGCGCGGGACGGTCGAGAGCACGACCGGAACCGCGCCCCGAAGGCCGGCCCAGGCGAGGAACGCCTGTTCACGCCATGGGATGCGGAAGGGCAGCGTCGACACCACCACCGACAGGGGTCGGGCGACGAGCAGCAGCACCAGGCCGATGCCCAGGGCAGGCAGGATCGAGGAGCCCAGGTCCGACGGGGTCGCCAGCAACCCGAGCATCACGAACAGCCCGATCTGCGCGAGCCAGGCCATTCCTTCGGCGAAGCCCCGCGTCGCCGGGCGGTGCGGCAGCCGGGAGTTCCCGAGCACCACCGCGGCGAGGTAGACCGCGAGGAAGCCGCTGGCATGAGCCGCTGACGCCGCCCCGTACGCGGTCACGCACAGGGCCATCACCGCGAGCGGATACAGACCCGACGAGGGCAGCGCGATCCGACGTACCGCGAGCGCCCCCAGCGCGCCGACCGCCAGCCCGATCACCGCGCCGGCGGTCAGCTCGTAGGCCAGCAGCCCGAGCAGCTCGTACCAGCTCGGTGCCGAGGCCCCGGCGAGGGCCACCACCAGGATGACGACGGGCGCGTCATTGAACCCCGACTCCGCTTCCAGCAGGCCGCCGATGCGCGCCGGCAGCGGCACCCGGCGCAGCACCGAGAACACGGCGGCCGAGTCGGTGGGGGCCAGCACCGCACCGACCAGGAACGCGAAGCGCCAGTCGACGTCCAGCAACCAGTGGGCGGCGCACGCGGTCACGCCCACAGACACGGCGGTGCCGATGGTCGCCAGCGCGGCCGCCGCAGGGACGACCGGACGGATCGTGCGCCACGACGTCGTGAGGCCACCTTCGGCCAGGATCACGACGAGTGCGGCGTAGCCGAGGGCCTGAGCCAGCTCTGCGTCGTCGAAGTTCAGACCCAGCGCGTCCTCGCCGAGCAGCAGGCCCAGACCGAGATAGAGCAGCAGCGACGGCAGACCGGTGCCCACCGACAACCGGACGGCTGCGATGCTGACGAGCAGCACGATCGCCCCGAACAGGAGGAGCGTGTCCAGCTGTTCGACCGTCATCGGAACCTCAGGACGCGGTGCGGCGTGACGGCCATGGTGACCGGGCGGTCGTGCGGTTCCGACGGTACGACGGGCAGCACCTCGTCGTCGTACAGCAGAACGGCCACCGGCCGACCAGCCGGCACCCGCTGCAGCGCCCGGTCGTAGAACCCACCGCCCCGACCCAGGCGTGTCCCGCGCTCGTCCACGGCCAGTCCGGGGACCAGGACGACGTCAGCCATGGTGACCGCGGTCACACCGAGAAGCGGCCCGGCGGGCTCGCGGAGTCCGCGGGAGGTCTGTGCAAGTCCGTCCGGACCCACGTAGTCTGCCCAGTCGAGATCAAGGTCATCGCCCACTACCGGCACCACGACGCGCACGCCGTGCGAACGGAGACCCTCCACGAGGTGCATGGTCGGCGGTTCCGTGCCGATAGACAGATATGCGGCGACGGTGGAGGAATCCGTGATCTCAGGCAGCGCCAAGACTGCGTGGGCTATCGCCACCCCTGCCTCCTCCCGGGTGGCCGACAGTCGTGCGCGACGGGCCGAGAGCAGGCGCTCGCGAAGCGCCGATTTGGCCGTATCCATCCGCGCAGCATCCCAGCAGCCAGACGTGACGAGGAAAGGATGGTGAGCGCGTGAGTCTGCGCAACCGCCTCTGGCTCGTCCTCGGCGCACTCTTCCTGGTGCCCCTCGTCGTGGGGGTGCTGGTCATCGCGCTGGCTGTGCCGCAGGTCAAGGACGACCAGCTCGTGCAGTCGCTCGAGTCGGGCCGCGCGGTCGTGAGCTCTCAGCTCACGACCACCTGCCGCATGCTCGGCCTGACGGCTCGAGCGGTCGGGCTGGAGTCGGCCACCTCTCGACCGGATCTCGCCGTGGCCAATGCCGTGAGCGGTGGTTACAGCGACTACGCGGCCCTGCTCGGACCCAGTGGCAACGTCGTTGCCGAGGAGGGCCAGCTGCCGTCGGGCTCGCCCGCGCCGCAACAGCTGGCGAGCTGCACCGGCAGCGACCAGCCGCTGGGCCTGGTCTCGGAGCGGGTGCCGGTCAGCGGGGTTTCGGGCGCGACGACGGCGTTGGCGGTCAGCCGGCTGGACATGACTTTCCTGGACGACCTACGCCGTCGCACTGCCATGCCGGGGCACATCCTGCTGCTCGACGGCACGAGGGTGGTGGCGTCCAGCGCGGACGCCGCGACGAGTCGTCGCATTGCTGCGGCGATCGGTGGCCGCACGGGTCGCCTCGAGATCGGTGACTGGCTCGCGCAGGTCAGCCCGCCCACCGACGGGGTGCCGTTCACTGTCGCGGTCACCCAGAAGGCGGGCCTGAAGAGCAGTACTACCGGATTGTTCCTTCTCATCCTGCTGGCCGGCGCGTTGGTCGCTGCGGCGCTGGTCACGGTGGTCGTCCGTGGGCTGAGCCAGCCGCTCACGGACCTGACTGAAGCGGCGGAGCGGGTGGTCCAGGGCGACCTGGACACGCGCATCGCACCGTCGGACGACAGTGAGGTCGGCAGGCTCTCCGACGCTTTCAACCGGATGACGTCCGAGCTGCGGCAGAACATGAGCGCGCTGGAGAAGAGCCGGGAGGACCTGCGCGTCAGCCTGGAGCAGATCGGCGACACGCTGATGAGCACCCACGACCTCGAC
This sequence comes from Sporichthyaceae bacterium, assembly GCA_040004585.1. Lineage (GTDB taxonomy): Bacteria > Actinomycetota > Actinomycetes > JACCUZ01 > JACCUZ01 > JBDUAP01. The sequence goes on along the minus strand of JBDUAP010000006.1, from coordinate 3,565 downwards.
AACTTGCTGGACGTGGTGCTCAAGACGGCGGTCGTCACGCTGCAGGCGAAGGCGGGCGTCGTGCTCTACGGCGCACCCGAGCAGCTCCACCTCGTGGCCGATCACCGCATGCACGAGGCCGGGTTCGCGGCTCCTGCCGGAATCGCGCCCGGCGTCGGAGTCCTCGGCCGGGTGGTTTCGTCAGGCGAAGCTGTGCGAGGTCGGCTGGGCTCGGGACCCCCGGCACTGGAGCCGACGGAGACTGAGCCCGCCGAGGGCAACATCTTCGCCGTGCCGCTGCGAAGCATGGGCAGCGTTCTCGGTGTGCTGGCGCTCTACGACCGCGTCGACGGGCGACCCTTCGACGAGGGGGACGACCAGGCCCTGCGCACGCTGTCCGGACAGGCGAGCATCGCCATCGACAACGTGCAGCTGCACCAGGAGGCGCAGCGGCTGTCGACCACCGACGCCCTGACCGGGTTGTGGAACTTCCGCTACCTGTCGATGAGCCTGGCCCGCGAGATCGAGCGCTCCACCCGATTCCAGCGACCCCTCGCCGTACTGATGCTCGACATCGACCACTTCAAGCAGGTCAACGACCAGCACGGCCACGCCCGGGGCGATGCCGTGCTGCGCGAGCTGGCGCAGCGGGTGCAGGAGCAGATCCGTGAGGTCGACACGTTCGCCCGCTACGGCGGCGAGGAGTTCGTCGTGGTGCTGCCGGAAACCACGGTGGAAGGCGCCACTCAGCTGGCCGAGAGAATCTGCGTCGCCATTCGCCGCAAGCCGTTCCACACCGAAGGAGAGGAGTCCCTCGACGTGAGCGTCTCCGTGGGTGGGGCGGCGTTCCCCGCGCACGGGTCCAGCGCGGCGACGTTGATGCGGGCCGCCGACCGGGCCCTCTACGTCGCCAAGAACGGGGGCCGCGACCGCTGGCACGTCCCGGACGCCTAGCTGGCGCTAGGGTTTCGCGCATGCCCGACGTCGCGCTTCACACGATCACCAAAGCGGTGGTCCCCGCGGCCGGAATGGGCACGCGCTTCCTTCCGGCCACCAAGGCGACGCCGAAGGAAATGCTCCCGATCGTCGACAAGCCCGCCATCCAGTACGTCGTGGAGGAGGCGGTTGCGGCCGGCCTCAATGACCTGTTGATGGTCACCGGTCGCAACAAGAACACCCTGGAGAACCACTTCGACCGCAACCTCGAGCTCGAAGCCGCGCTCGAGGCCAAGGGCGACACCGAGCGGCTGCAGCGAGTGCGCGAGGCGGGGGTCGCCGCAGACATCCACTACACGCGTCAGGGCGAGGCGCGCGGACTCGGTCACGCCGTCTTGTGCGCGGCCCGCCACGTCGGCGACGAGCCGTTCGCCGTGCTGCTGGGCGACGACCTCATCGACACACGCGACCCGTTGCTCGCGACGATGCTCGACGTCCGCCAGCGCTACGGCGGCAGCGTCGTGGCTCTCATGGAAGTGCCGAAGGAGCAGGTCGCGCTCTACGGCTGCGCCGCCGCCGAGCCGACGGGGGAGGACGGGGTCGTACGGGTGAATGACCTGGTCGAGAAGCCGACGCCGGAAGAAGCGCCGAGCAACTTGGCCATCATCGGCCGCTATGTGCTCTCGCCGGCGGTCTTCGAGGTGCTTCGCAAGACCGAGCCCGGCCGCGGCGGGGAGATCCAGCTGACCGACGCGCTGCGCACGCTCGCCGGCTCGGGTGAGGACGGGCCGGTGCATGGCGTGGTGTTCACCGGCCGTCGCTACGACACCGGTGACCGGCTTGAGTACCTCAAGACCGTGGTGACCATGGCCTCCGAGCGCGCCGACCTGGGGCCGGACTTCCGGCACTGGCTGCTCGAGTTCGTCGACAAGAGCACGTGGGAAGCAGGCAGGCCAGCAGGATGAAATCCGTCGACCAGCACCTCTCCGACCTTCTCTCGGGCATCGAGGCGATCTCGCCGCTCGACCTGCAGCTGCTCGACGCGCACGGCTGCATCCTGTCCGAGGCGGTGGTCGCCGACGTCGACCTGCCGGCGTTCGACAACTCCTCGATGGACGGCTACGCCGTGCGCGTGGCCGACGTCGCGCACGCCTCGGAGAGCAATCCGGTGAAGCTGCCGGTCGTCGGCGACATCGCGGCCGGTTCGCAGTCGATGTACAGCGTGCAGTCTGGGCTCTCGACCCGGATCATGACCGGCGCGCCCGTCCCGGCCGGCGCCGAGGCGATCGTGCCGATCGAGTGGACCGACCAGGGCATCGCCGAGGTGACCGTCACCCGCGCGCCGAAGCCGGGTCAGTACATCCGTCGTGCCGGCGAGGATGTGCGCTCCGGTGAGCTGGTGCTGGACATCGGCACCCGGCTCGGTCCGGGCCAGATCGGGCTGCTCGCCGCCGTCGGCCGCGACCGGGTGAAGGTCCGTCCCCGTCCCCGGGTCGTGATCATCTCCACCGGCAGCGAGCTGGTCGAGCCGGGCCAGCCGAGACGTGCCGGCCAGATCCACGAGTCCAACTCCTACATCCTGACGACGGCAGCTCGCGAGGCCGGTGCCACCGTCTTCCGGGTCGGCATCGTGCCCGACGAGCAGCACAAGCTCATGGACGCCATCGAGGACCAACTGATCCGTGCCGATCTGGTCCTGACCAGCGGCGGGGTCAGCGTCGGCGCCTACGACATCGTCAAGGAGGTCCTCTCCCGGCTCGGCACGGTCGCCTTCGAGCAGGTCGCCATGCAGCCGGGCAAGCCCCAGGGGTTCGGCACGATCGGCCCTGACCGCACGCCGATCATCACCCTGCCCGGCAATCCGGTGAGCTCGTACGTGTCGTTCGAGGTGTTCGTCCGACCGGCGATCCGCAAGATGCTGGGCGTCGAGCCGCTGGGGCGGACGATGGTGCGCGCGGTGACCATGGATGCGATGACATCGCCGGAGGGATTGCGTCAGTTTGCCCGCGCGTGGCTCGATGTCGAGGAGGGCCGGTACGTCGTTCGGCCGGTCGGCGGGGCGGGCTCGCATTTGGTCGGCGATCTGGCCCAGGCCAACGCGTTCGTCGTTATCCCCGAGGACGTCACCGAGATCCCGGCCGGTGGTGCGGCCGACGTCATGGTGCTCGAGCGACGCCTGTCATGACCGAGGGGTTCACCCACGTCGACGAGGCGGGCGCGGCCCGCATGGTCGACGTGTCCGGCAAGGCAGTCACTGCGCGGACCGCGACCGCGACCGGCCGGGTCCTCGTCTCGGGCGAGGTGGTGCGGCTGTTGCGTGCCGGCGGCGTGCCGAAAGGGGACGCGATCGCGGTGGCCCGCATCGCCGGCATCCAGGCGGCGAAGCGCACCCCAGACCTGGTGCCGCTCTGCCACCCCATCGCCGTGCACGGCGTTGACGTCGCGCTGCAGGTCGACGACGACGCGGTCGCGATCTCGGCCACCGTGCGCACCGCCGACCGGACCGGGGTGGAGATGGAGGCGCTGACCTGCGTGGCCGTCGCCGGACTGGCCCTGATCGACATGATCAAGGCCGTCGACAAGACCGCCCGGATCACCGACGTCCGGGTCGTTGCGAAGTCGGGTGGCCGGTCCGGCGACTGGACCGCGC